>JAHFOQ010000002.1 GCA_023261595.1 bacterium
AAGGTGACAAGGTAGAGATTAAAGGTTTTGCAGGTATCGATGAAGCTACCAAGATCTTTGATGAGTGTGTAGAGCGCTATAACAAAAAATAATCTTTGTGTTACAATCTGAGGGTCACACCAAGTCTAAGGGGGCTAAGGTGAAGATCTTTGTATGTTGTAGCAAAACATTTTATCCAAAAGTAGGACCAATCAAGCACCAATTAGAGGCGATGAATCATACCGTAACCTTACCAAATAGTTATGACAATCCCGGTCGTGAAGTTGAAATGCATTCAGCAGGAGCAAAAGAGCATGCCCAGTGGAAGGCCAGTATGATTCGTCTACAAAAACAGAAGGTTGAAGTGTGTGATGCAATATTAGTGCTAAACTTTACCAAGAATGATCAACCAAATTACATTGGTGGAGCGACCTTTTTAGAAATGTATATGGCATTCGAGTTGCATAAGCCAATTTTTCTCTATAACGATGTACCCGATGGGATGTTGCGAGATGAGATTCTTTGCTTTGAGCCAACTGTTATTACTGGCGATCTTCATTTGGTACAGATCTAGAATATCTAGATCTTTTTTTTATGCTAAAATTTAGTTGAGACACCGCCGGCTAAATGAGATCGATCAGGCAAAAATCGGCCTCTGGTTTGTTAGCGCGATCCAAAGCAATTTGGATCGAACTGTGGTTTCAATATGACGTGTGTTGAGGTGGACCAATCGGCACGTTAACACACAACCCTTAGGATGGTGCCGACTGTCCTTTGTGGTAATATGTACCTAACCCGCAAGCGTTTCGGGTTCTACAACGGTTTGGCCTTACCGCAACTCGCTACTCATCATTAAAAAACTTGCACCCATCACCAATCAGCGAGAGAAAAAGCAAACGCTCCTCGACACCCGGATAATCCGCCAACCGGCGGACGGGGTAATTGGTTATCGAAACAAGTGTGGTGTGTGCTTCGGCGCCCAGCGACATTGGGAAAAGCACCGCAAACTAGCTCGACGGTTTAAGCCCAGCCGATACCATCCAAGGTTAATGGGATTAGATACCCCGGCAACCAAGGTAAAGAAATGGGTACGTGGATTGTGGATCTGCAAAGACAGCCAGGACTAAGGCTTAGAAGCAGCCTAAGGTTGAAAGAGTGCGTAACAGCTCACTGGCCGAGTAAGTCCGCGCCACCGCACATAGATGTCTTGGCGGTGCCGGAGACGTGCGCCGAATTGGCTTTAGGGCCCACCATGCATCAACTCCACTGCCAGCAGCCGCGGTAACAGTAGTGTAGGGTGGAGGGCTGTGCCAAGCAGCTTGCCACCATATTCTGCCTTGGCCCGTGCGCAAGCACCACGCTGAAAGGGCAGAAAACTAATAGCGGCAGGATGAAGGCCTTCGGGCTGTAAACTGCAACAACGCCGGTGTGGCGGACAGAGACGGATTCCGACCCCGTTTCTGTCCGCCCTCCGGTTTTTTTATTTTGCGTGCGCTTTTTGTTCGCCAGCAATTATTCATAGTACAATATAGCAATGAGCAAAATACTCGATGACCTTAACGAGCAACAACACCAAGCAGTACTCGCAATCGAAGGGCCAGTACTTATGCTGGCGGGCGCGGGTTCGGGTAAAACCAAAACCCTTACTCACCGCTTAGGATATTTAGTACAAGAAAAAAAGGTTAGTCCTGCTAATATATTGGCAGTTACATTTACTAACAAAGCAGCCGGAGAAATGCGTCGTCGGGTTGCTCGTTTATTACGCTTTGATGAAAATAATTCTCAATACCTGCCGTTTTTAGGTACTTTTCATTCTATTGCCAATAGAATTCTCCGTCGTGAAGCCGCTGAGATTGGATACAGTAGCAACTTTCTTATTTACGATATGTCAGATAGTCAGTCGCTGATAAAAAAAATCCTTAAGCAACTTAAAATTGATGAAAAACAAATAACACCAAGTGGAATTAGCAATGCAATTTCGAGCGCAAAAAATGAACTTGTAGGTCCAGACGAATATAAAACTTTTGCCACTGGAAGAGTACAAGAAGCAGCAGCACAAGTATATCCCGTTTATCAGCGCGAACTTCGCAAGGCTGGAGCAATGGATTTTGACGATCTTATTATGAAACTTACTCTCTTGCTTATAGAAAATGAAACAATTAGAGAAAAATATCAAAAACAGTTTGAATACATTCTGGTAGATGAGTATCAAGATACCAACCAGGCACAGTATCAAATGGTTAAATTACTTGCTCAAAAGCATCATAATATTTGTGTTGTAGGAGATGACTGGCAAAGTATTTATTCTTGGCGCGGAGCAAATTACGAAAATATTTTAAACTTCGAAAAGGATTATCCAGAAGCAAAAGTAATAAAATTAGAACGTAATTATCGCAGTACACAAAATATTTTAGATGCTGCCCATGCTGTTATTACACGCAATACATCACGATCAGAAAAGAATCTATGGACCGAGCAAGGTGCAGGAGAACAAATACATATTGTAGGAGTTCGAGACGAACTCGACGAAGGGCGATTTGTGATAGAAACGATTAAAAACCTACAAAAACAGGATAGTAGATTAGGATTACACGACTTTGCTATTTTGTATCGCACGAATGCCCAAAGTCGTAGCTTAGAAGAAGCCTTTTTGCGTTATGGCGTACCGTATCAAATTATTGGTGGTGTACGTTTTTATGAAAGGAAAGAAATAAAAGATGTGTTGGCATATTTACGATATATTTATCAACCCAACGATGCAGTGAGCCTTGCACGAATTATTAATGTGCCCGCACGGGCTTTAGGACAAAAATCGCTCAGTGTGTTTTATGATCATGCAGCAAAATACGAACTACCATTGCTCGAAGCCATGGCTCAAGCCGGTCAAATTGATGGGTTAAGTGCACGAGCTAGCGCTAGTTTGGTGGAATTCGGAGCTATGATAACGAGCTTGGGAGAACTGAGTAAAACTGTTCCCGTGAGTGAATTTATCGATGCGGTGCTAAAACGCAGTGGGTATTTAGAATATTTAAATGACGGAAGTTTGAGCGCAGAAGAACGTGTTGAAAACGTACGCGAGCTTATCTCTGTTGCGAAAGCATATGACACGACTGGTCTAGATGAGTTTTTGTCTGAGATATCCTTAATTGCAGATGTTGATAGCCTAAAGAACGGTGGCGAAGCAGTTGTTATGATGACACTTCATTCTGCCAAGGGCTTAGAATTCAATACTGTTTTTATCTGTGGTATGGAAGAAGGAATTTTTCCTCATAGTAGAACATTTTTTGAACCAAGCGAATTAGAAGAAGAACGGAGGCTTTGTTACGTAGGAATGACTCGCGCCAAAGAACGACTTTTCTTGTTACATGCCCATGGTAGATTATTATATGGCACAACCCAACATAACGTGCCATCTCGTTTTCTGAGTGAGATACCAGATAATTTGGTTGTGCATGACAGTAAAAATACTATCGCAAGTATGCAGTCTCAACATTCGGTTCAAACGGAATATAGTGATGATTCGTTTATGCCAGATCTGCCTAGCTTAACCTCTGGTGATAGAGTAATGCACGAAAGTTGGGGTGAAGGCGAAGTAATAAATGCGGGTGAATATGAAATTACGGTAAAATTTGCGAGTGTAGGGCAAAAAACGCTTAATCTCAACTTTGCTCCACTAAAAAAATTATAGCTTCTCACCTTATTTCGAACACATATTTTGTTCGAGTCAAGATTGACAAGCAGTAACCATAAACGATAAAATAGCGCTTAAGGTAAAACAAAAACAAAATCACGAGATAGTTTACTAACAAAGTGAGGCAGTTATTTTACCGAAGTTTGATAGCGTTTCTCGTAAACGTTTTATACACAAAAAAAAGAGCAGAATAGTAAAATCGAAGCCATATACCTTCAAGCGAGGCTTGTTAGTATTTGGGCTTATTTTTATGTTTATTATGGTTGTGAGTAATTGGGCTAATAATCAGATTACTCCTCCATCCGATCAAAAGGCCTTTGCAGAAGGTCAAAACCTCGTAAGTGTATATTATGACGGCAACAAGAAAACCGTTGCTACATCTGCAAATACTGTAGGAGAAGCACTCCAGAAGATGGGCGTATCACTTGGCCAGGGTGATGTTGTTGAACCTGCTGCAGACCAGCCATTGAATGAAGCTGTAACCAATATTAATGTCTACCGTGCCTTCCCTTATGTTATATATGATGGAAATAAGAGAATACAGACACTTTCAGGATATCGCAGCCCACGAAGAATTATCGAGCAGGCGGGAGTAAAAATTTATCCAGAAGATGATATTACAACGGATCGTATCGATCAGTTTGGAGCTGCTGGATCGGTTGGAGAAAGTATTCAGATACATAGAGCTACACCTGTTAATGTAGTGTTAGCTGGTAAGACATTTGAATTTCGTACTCATAAGAACACAGTAGGTGAACTTTTTGCAGAAAAAGGTTTAGAAATTAAGCCTACAGACGGGTTAAATGAACCGCTTACCGCAACACTAAAATCAGGAATGCAAATTATTGTACGTCGTCTAGCTCAACATATCGTTACCCAGCAACAAGCGATAGACCCAAATATTCAATATATTACTGACGAGACGAAACCAGTAGGCTTTAGTCAGGTAAAAGATCCAGGAGCACCAGGTTCTCAAACACTCAGCTTCTTAGTGACTGATCAAGACGGTGTAGAACAGAGTCGCCAATTACTAGACACACAAATTACCTTGCAGCCCCATACTAAAGTTGTAGTTATCGGCCCGTCAACTCTTCATTCTGGTAATAGTCTTTCTGACGGTTGGGCTAAACTACGTCAATGCGAATCAGGCGGAAATTATGCCAATAAGAGAAATCCAATCTATCGAGGAGCCTACCAATTCGACTTTTCTACCTGGGGTAACTACGGTGGTTATCATGATCCAGCCGATGCTCCACCTGCCGTACAAGATGCAAAGGCTCAAGAAACCTATGCTCGACGTGGTGCAAGCCCATGGCCACTTTGTGGAAGATTCTTGCGCTAGAATCTTATCCCGCGAGTATGCACGTCGTGGTACAATCTTTGCATGAAGATTAAAGCTAATAAAGCATTTGGCCAGCATTGGTTGCGTGACAAAACCGCCTTATTTGATGTGTTAACAGCAGCCGAAATTACCAAAAATGACACAGTTTTAGAGGTTGGCCCTGGTCTTGGTACATTGACCGAAATTTTGTCTGAATCTGCAAAAGAAGTAATTGCGGTGGAGGCAGATACGAAACTTGTCGGGCCTTTAAGGGTGCAGTTTTTTCAAAAACCAAATGTTACTTTTGTAGAAGCAGACATTCTTAAATTTGATCTTACAACGTTGCCATCTCAGTATAAGGTGGCAGCAAATATACCGTATTACCTTACCTCTAATTTAATTCGGACATTGTTAGAAGCGAGCAACCCTCCGCAGGTTATGGCGCTACTAATTCAGAAAGAAGTTGCTGAGCGAATTACTGCAAAGCCTGGTCAAATGTCAGTCTTGGCTTTTTCTGTTCAGTATTACGCAGCTGCTCAGATAATTCGAGTTGTTGGTAAAGAGCTGTTTGATCCACCACCCAAAGTAGAATCAGCAATTATACAAATTATCCGTCGCCCACAACCAGCATTTGAAGCAGATAATGAAAAGCTATTTAAATTAGTAAAAGCTGGGTTTGGTGAAAAACGCAAAATGTTACGTAACTCGCTAGCAGGTGGTTTGCAGTTAGAAACCAATCAAGTTGAAGGGTTATTGAAAGAATCTGGTTTGTCAGCAACTGCTCGTGCACAAGAGCTTAGTTTGGATGATTGGCATCGATTGTATAGTAGTTCTTTAGCTTTACAGGTTCTCTAGATTAGGTACAATATCTATATCTGTAATGTCTGAAAGGGAGACGGAAATGAAAGAGCTGAATATTTATCAGCTTGTACCTCAACATTTTAGTAATGAATCTCATCCACGCGGCCGTTTAGAAGAAAATCTACTTACTTTATTCTCACAGCTTATAAGTAATGTGAATATTAATCATATTAACTCCACAGTATGTAGTGATAGCTCCAAGCTTATTGTGGCCGAAATTGATAGAAAATATACCAATAGAGGAACAGTATTTGGTGAAATTATCGGTACTGCGACTTTAATAATAATGAGTACACCTCATGGTCCAGTTGGTTATGTACATGATGTGGTGGTAGATGAGCAACACAGAGGCAATGGTATTGGTCGAAAGTTAATGCTAGCTATAATTGATATTGCACGTTCAAATAATCTTACTGAATTGAACTTAACGACTAATTCACAAAAACGACCGACTGCAGAAGCCCTCTACGTCGGATTGGGATTTAAACAAAAACCCACTGGGTTTTATGTTCTAAAGCTCACACAATAACCCTAATTATTTCGATTAGGGTTTTTATATGTCACCAGATACGGCTTATGCTAAAATAAATATAATGAATAAGCACAACAGAATTATGCGATATTTGCGCGGTAGTCTCGCGATTCTTCTTGGTATACTTATTCTATTTACTGTTTTTGCCAGAACGGGGCAAGCAAGTAGTGATTTTAGCTATAATGTCGCCGTTAACTATCGGGTTACGAGCGATGCAAATACTCGTGTACAAGAAACATATAGTGTTACGAGCCATACTGCAAATAAATATCTTTCAAACATCCAGCTTTCCACACCAACTGACGATGCAAGGAATATTAATGTTGAATATAGCGACGGAACTAATATTCCTTTTACTACGGTAAAGAAACATACTGAAGTATCGGGCTATCCTTATGATTATGTAGAGATTGACATTAACTTTACTCGACAAACATCTGGCGTGGGAACAACATGGAGCTTTATTGTAAGCTATGACACCTCTAAATTAGTTGAAACAAAAGGTGGAGCCCACACTGTTTATGTACCAGCAATATCTCAAGATGTAAGTGAAAATTATTCAGTTAAGCTTACTGTTCCGGAGAGCTTTGGTACATTACACACCACAGGACCAAGACCGGTGAATCAAAGCAGCAAGAATGGCCAGGTTACATACGAATTTAATAAGAAAGATTTAGTTGATAAGTCTCTTGCACTAGTTTTTGGCGATAGTACTATTTATAAAATTAATTTTAACTTTCCACTAAATAATGATTCACCCATAACTCAAACTTTTACTGTTGCGCTTCCTCCAAATACTTCCGGACAAAAAATTATCCTAAGAAGCTTAAATCCGCAACCCAAGAACACTCGGCTTGATGTAGACGGAAACATACTTGCTGACTACGACGTACCAGCTCACACACACATTGTGGTGCAAACTGATATACAGGCAGTGATTCGGTATTTAGAATATGATTTATCAAGGAGTGGTACTAAAGCACAGATTCCAAAAGAACTTGTTGCTCGTTACACAAATTCTCAACAGTATTGGCCGGCTAACAATGCACAAATTCAAGCGAAAGCAAAAGAACTAACTGCAGGGAAAAATACTGTTGCCGAACAGGTATTAGCTATTAACAATTACGTTATTGATACGCTGAGTTATAATAACGAAAAAATTAAATACAACATTCGACAAGGTGGATTAAAGGCATTACAAAATCCAGATAATGCAGTATGCCTCGAATACTCTGACTTAAGCGTGAGTTTACTCAGAGCTGCTGGGATTCCGGCTCGGATGCCAATTGGATATGGATATAGTGGAGATCTAAAGCAATCGAATTCTGTAACTGATTCTTTACACAGTTGGGTACAAGCGTATGTACCTGGTATTGGGTGGATGAATCTTGATCCAACATGGGGTGAAAAATTTCATAATTTTGGTAGTTCAGACTTAGATCATGTTGCGTTTGCAATTTGGGGAGAAAGTGATGTTAACCCTGTCGCAGTAACTGCATCGGGTCGTGATGTTAATTACCAATACGAAAACACTACTATTACTTATGAGAGTCTGCCGGCTAACATTGTACTCGACGGTAAACTCAGCGGAAGTAAATGGCAAATTTTACCATTCTTTTCTGTGGTCAAATACGACGTTGTTGCACCAACTTCAACTGCCGGCGAAGATTATATGCTCGAATCGCGTTCGGGTAATTCAAATTTTACTATTAAGCTCGGAAATCTAGCCCCACAGCAAAAAGCCACTTTTTATCGATCTGAGTTTGGATTTATGGCAGCTAATAGTGAGCTGGTTGAGTTTACTCAAAATGGTAATACAGCATTAATTTTGGCTACCAAAAAGTTTAGCGTAATTAATTGGACAATGTGGCTTGTACTTGTTTTGGTAGCTAGCCTTATTATCTGGAAAATGCTACAATTAAGAACCAAAAAGGCTAAACGTTTACGCAGTGAAGAACCAAAAACGATCCCTACACTGAAAACTGCTCCAGACGAAAAAGAAGAAGTACACAATGAAGAAAACAACCCAACAAAATCAGACAAGAAGTAAGTTTTATGTAACGACACCGATTTATTATATTAATGACGTGCCACATATTGGCCACGCTTACTCTACAATCGCTGCAGATACTTTGGCTCGATTTTATCGTGATAAACTCGGCAAAGATAATGTACTATTTGTTACGGGTACAGATGAAAATTCTCAAAAAAGTGTTGATGCTGCAAAAAAAGCAGAAAAATCTATTCAAACGTACACCGACGAGACTGCCCAGAAATGGCAGGGAATTTTTGATAATTTAGGTATTACGTATGACCGATTTATTCGCACTACCGATACAGACCATATTGCAACCGTGCAGGATATCCTGCAGAAAGTATATGACAATGGAGATATTTATAAGGGTGTGTATGAAGGTCTCTACTGTGTTGGTCACGAAGCTTTCATGAAAGAAGATGACTTAGTTGATGGGTTATGTCCAGATCATAAAAAAGCTCCCGAACACATTAAAGAAGAAAACTGGTTTTTTAAACTCAGTAAGTACCAAGATCGCCTGAAGCACTATATTTTAGATAATCCAGATTTTATTCAACCACAGTCGCGTCGTAATGAGGTTCTGAGTTTTATTGAAACGAAGGGACTCGAAGATTTTAGTATTAGTCGAGAAACACAAGAGTGGGGAATTCGATTGCCTTTTGATGATAGTCAAGTTGCATATGTTTGGTTTGATGCATTGCTCAACTATGTCACTGCAGCAGGCTACGGTACAGACAATTTTGATAAATGGTGGCCGGCTGATTTACATATTGTCGGTAAAGATATTATTAAGTTTCACTGCATTTATTGGCCAGCAATGTTGTGGAGCGCAGGCCTAGATTTGCCTCGACAAGTTTTTGCTCATGGCTTCTTTACGATTAATGGTGAAAAAATCAGCAAAAGTCTTGGTAATGCTATCGATCCTACCGAATTGGTACAAAAGTATGGCAATGATGCATTAAGATATTATTTATTACGTGAAATTACATTTGGTTCTGATGGCGACTTTAGCTTGCAACGTTTTAATGACGTATATAACTCAGATCTTGCCAACAACTTAGGTAATTTAACCTCACGACTTTCGACTATGCTGATCAAATACAATAATGCAAAATATAATGAAGTAAAAGTTAAACCTCGATACGAATATGAAGATGATATTACGAGTCTTAAATTTCATACTTGCCTGAGTGAATTGTTTTCTTGGCTCGATAGTTTAAATGGTGCAATCGAAGAAAATAAACCGTGGGAATTATTTAAAACTGACCCAGAAAAAACTGTTACCGTTCTTAGTGCAATCGCTTGCGAGCTATTATTGATAACAAAATATCTCGAACCATTTTTACCTGAATCTAGTAAAAAAGTTCAAGCAATTTTTCACAATGGCGTTATTACACAAAATTCAGAAGTTCTATTTCCAAAGTTCGACTAATACTTAAGTGGAGGCAAATTTGATGAAACTCATTGATTCTCATGCTCACATTCATTTTGACGAGTTTAGAGATAATCTAATAGAGTTATTTAGTAATGCACGGTCTACTGGTGTAACAAAAATAATCACCGTAGGTACGGACGATGTAGATTCTCGCAATGCGTTAAACTTTGTGAATAATAGTGAAGTTTTAAAGCAAGCCGAGGGTATTCAATTATTCGCTACGGCCGGTATTCACCCACATGAGGCACAGCTTGGCGGTGATGGGTTTCTATCAATAAAAGAACTTACTCAAGATACTGACTATTCTCATTGCCTTGTTGCGATTGGAGAGTGTGGGTTAGATTTTAATAAAAATCTTTCCTCACCGAGTGAACAAAAAGAAATATTACGTTGGCAAATAGAACTCGCATTAGAGTGTTCTTTACCATTAATTTTTCATGTACGTGATGCTTGGGAAGATTTCTTTACGATTATCCAAGATTATCCTAAAATTCGCGGTGTTATTCATAGTTTTACGGGCACCAAGAAAGAAGTCGAAAAAGCAAAAGATTATGATTTGTACTTTGGCTTGAATGGTATTATTACATTTACAAAAGAACAGCAGCAACTTGATGCGGTTATAGCAATCCCAGAAGAGCGAATTATTCTAGAAACCGATTGTCCGTATTTGTCACCAATTCCTATGAGAGGCAAACAAAATGAACCAAGTTATATTCAATACACGGCTGAATTTATTGCAGAGTTGAGAGGCACTAATCAAACTGAGTTCACCCACCAAGTATTTCAGAATACCAACACACTGTTTAAGCTTGATAAATAATTTAAAAATCCGTATAATAATGCAACTATGAAGCAGGTTTATTTAGATTACGCGGCTGCTACGCCAATAGATCGAGAAGTAGTACAAGCTATGCAAGCAGCAATGGCAGATTTTACGAACCCAGCAAGCCCGTATACATCTGGAAGAAATGCTCGCAAAGAACTCCAAAATGCCCGTAAAAAACTCGCAATGTTTCTGGGAGCGAATCTCGACGAAATTATTTTTACGAGTGGTGCGAGCGAGTCGAACAACTTAGCTATTTTAGGCACAGCACGCACTAAAGTTAAAGGAGAAATTATTTCTGTTCAGACTGAGCACAGTTCTATACGTGAGCCTCTTAGTCAGCTAGAGAACGAAGGTTATAAAGTTAAGTGGTGTGAGGTTGATAAAAACGGAAGAATTAATGAATCGCAGTTTGCAAAGCTTTTAACTAAAAAAACAATCATGGTGAGTATTAGTCTAGCTAATTCTGAATACGGCACCATTGAAGACATATCGCGGTTAAGCAGAATTGTGCATCAATTTAATGAACAAGAAAAATGTAATATTTTGTTCCATACAGATGCGAGCGCTGCTGCACTGGTGCAAAATTGTACTATTTCTCGTTTGGGCGTTGATTTACTTACACTCAGTAGTGCAAAAGTCTACGGCCCAACCGGTATCGGGTTATTATATGTACGTAGAGGAACTGAAATACAACCACTTATTTATGGTGGAAACCAAGAAAGTGGCTTGCGGGCAGGTACCGAGAGTGTATTTTTGGCAGTTGGTTTTGCAAAGGCCGTTGAACTTATTCAGAAGTATCAAAAAAAAGATGATGAACATTTTCGAGAACTGTATACACAACTTTCAAAATACTTTGAACAAAAAGGTATTCAACTTAATGGAGATCAAAAGAAAAGATTATATTCAATCTTAAATGTGAGTTTTAATAATCTTAATGGTGAAGATTTGGTTGCGTATTTAGATATCCAGGGGTTTGAAGTATCTACCGGAGCTGCATGTGAAGTAAGTAATCAATTACCTAGCAAGGCTCTTTTATCTCTTGGTCTCTCTAAGAAGTATGCACAGGGTAGTCTACGCATCTCATTTGGTCGTACCACAACTAAATCTGATTTATCTGCGTTCACAAAAGCCTTAGATGCTACGTTAACTATATTAGAGCAGAAAAAATGAAAAAATTTCTTATAACCGCAGGGATAATACTCGCGATCTTAACAATATTAGTTGTCGTTTTTTTTGCTGGTGTAGGCTATTATCTAAGTCCTCAGTCAAAACTTGAAAAGACCGACGCTATAGTGGTAATTTCTGGTGGTCAAACAACCTCACGCGCTGATAAAGGAATAGATTTATACAAACAGGGTTATGCAAAAAACATAATTTTTTCTGGTGCTGCATTAGACGATGGGCCAAGTAATGCATCTGCTATGAAACAACAAGCATTAGAGGCAGGAGTTAACGAGAATATTATTCATACCGATGAAGCATCTCAAGATACCTATCAGAACGCCGAGAATAGCAAAAAAATTCTCGAAGATTTGCATGAAAAGAAAATAATTTTGGTAACCAGCCCGTATCATCAACGTCGCGCATACGAAACATTTAAGCAAGTGCTTGGTCCGGAATATACTATTTTAAATCAAAGTGCATTTGATGACCGTTGGAGTAAGTCTCATTGGTGGGGTCGAGGTTTTGCATACAACATTACATTGAGTGAATCTGCAAAACTGTTTTACATATTGGTTACAGGCAATTACCGATGAGTCGAGTATTCGTAGGGCTCTCTGGTGGGGTAGATAGTGCTGTCGCTGCTGCATTATTACAAGCGAGCGGGCACGAGGTGACTGGGGTATACATGAAGAACTGGAGTAGAGATATTGCCGGATATCACTGTCCTTGGCAAGACGACCTTGCTTCAGCTCGCTTGGTTGCTGCGCATTTGCAAATTCCATTTAAAATTTATGATTTTGAAAAAGAATATTACAATACAGTAACAAAGTACTTATTGGATACATATAAAAAAGGCCAAACTCCAAATCCAGATGTAATGTGTAACCAGTCGATAAAGTTTGATGTATTTTATAAACAGTGTATGTCTGAAGGTGCCGAGCTTGTAGCAACTGGACATTATGCGCGTATTATAAACGGTAAGTTACATACTGCTTTTGACAAAGAAAAAGATCAAACATATTTTTTGTACCGCATGAACCCAAGTATTGCTCAGGATATTCTTTTCCCTCTAGGTGAATTGAAAAAATCCGATGTCAGAAAATCTGCCCAAAAGTTTCAATTACCGAACTTTGATCGACCAGATAGCCAGGGGTTGTGCTTTGTAGGGCCAGTACCAATGCGCGATTTTTTAAGCGAGTTTATTCAACCTCAAGTTGGAAATATTATTGACGAGAATGGGGACATCCTTGGACAGCATAATGGGGCGTATGCCTATACAATTGGACAAAGGCATGGGTTAGGGATTGGCGGCGGTCAGCCATATTATGTGTATGCCATCAATACAAAAAATAATTTAGTGCATGTAACGAGTAACGAAGATTCATCCTTACTTAATAAGACAGAATTTGAAATAAATGATTGTATTTGGTGGAAACAACCACAAGATAATGAGAATAAACTAAAAGTAAGAGTTCGGTACCGTAGTAAAACTATTCCATGTACTATTCAAAAAACAAATGAAGATAACTGGAAGATAGTGTTGGCTCAAAGCGAACGTGCCATTGCTGCGGGTCAGTCAGCAGTTTTATATGACGACGATCTAGTGGTTGGTGGCGGTATAATTTGTTAAATACCACTCTCAATTTTTACTAAGCATAAGTATTTGGCTTATAATAGCCATATGAATACGAGCGAAGTACATAATAATAGAAATGTTCAAACGGGTAAGATTGATTCTCCCAATCCAGCTGTATTAGTCAAAGAGCTACAAACTATTACTAATGCCTCGGCTCAAGAAAAAAATGAAAAAGCCGAAACAAAGCGGCAGGAAGAAACTTTTAGCACTAAACAAGAAGAACAATCTTCTGTCTTAGAATTTCAACAATTACTTATTGATGAATTTAACCAATTGGGTAATGGTATTGACCGATACGTGTGGATGCAAAGAGAAATAGAAGGGCAAATTCGTACCATGCTTCATTTGGTTGATGCTCAGCACGATAAAGATAGTCAAGTAGATCGTATGGTTGCTTCAGTTGCTCGCGATATCGCAGAGCAAACAATAAGTGAAGATCCGCAAGGTAATATTGCTCGTACCGGGTATAACAAACAGTTCGATATAGAAATTGAACAACTTTCGGAATCTTATAAAAGACGATTAGTTGAAATCAATGCAGAACTCGAAAGAGCAGAGGCTGAAGGTAACGCCGGCAAGAAAGCACAAATTGTACATGAAGCCATTCGTAATGTACTAGAACATGTACTAAGTTTTATACATTCAACCCATGAAGAAATGATTCGGATATTACGATCACAACGAGATGTAATTATTAGTGAGATAAATCGTTTTCAGGAACTGCAGTATTTTAAAACAGAAGAAGTTTGGCAGAATACAACATACCGCTTGTTAAGTGAGTATAGTCAAAAAGCTCTCATAACACTCGAAACAATAATCGGTAAGCTAAAAATTCAAGCTGAAGGAGAAGAAAGACAGATTGCTTCTCTCGCAAAAGAATCTGTTTTACTCACCCGAACACTTACTGAAGAACAGGAATAGTATGAAGAAAAAAGAAGATTTGCATACCGAAAAAAGTCAGGGCAAGACAGTTGCCATTGTTTTGCTTGTGCTATGTATTTTTCTTTCGCTTATGCTCAGTTTTTTAGCCTTTAGTTCGCGTGCTCACGTGCTCACTGAATTGAAAGAGTCAGATAATCAATTGCAAATTTCACGTAATGTAAATGCTCAGTTGCAAACTCAGATAGAAACTATGCGCACGGCTAACAATAATGCACAATATATTCTGATTAGTGATATGGGGGTACGAATACCAAAAACTGCTGATCTTCAAAACGTTGTGGTAGGTATCGAAACAGTCGCAAACCCCAAACAACCATTTGCACATTTTACGAGTGGGGAAATTTTAGCCGCGGTAATGAGTAACCCTGCCGGACCATACAGTAGCAACCAATGTGCATTAGGCGATAGTCCCCTTGGAGTTATTACACGCTATAGTTCTGGCAGTGTAGTATCTGGTAAAAAGGTTGAAACTATTACCGATACAAATGTTAAGAAGATTGGTGACTACTATTACGTTTATACAAATTCAGCCACTTCGTGCACGAGTAATAAGGTAGTTTCTGACTATATTACTGCTCAACAACAAAAATTTGCTTCTGCCTTTGCTAGTCTAGAAGCTATTACTACATCTACAATTAATTAACGACGTGGTATAATAAGCACAAGAATTAAACAGGAAACCATATACAAATGGAACCCCAACAAGTACATCCACAATCATCTCCGCTCGAGCCAACATCACAAATGCCAGAATCAAACCCAATGCCAGCCAAGAAAGGTGGAAAGGGTTGGATGATCGTAGCGATTTTAGCAATAGTTTTACTTATTGCAACTCTTGCTTTTGGTTATTACAAGTGGCAGGCGTACCGCACAAAAGTAGGAGACTTGGGCGCACAGGTAAATGCTTTGCAAGCGCAAGTTGATACACTTACCACAGCTGCGGCTTCTACCACCATCTTAAAAATAAATGAATTTGGTGTACAAATGACCAAACCAGCCGATGCAAAAGACGCCTATTACTATATTTCAAAAAATGCAGAAGGCAATCAAGTTGCTTCATTTACTTCTCCAGGGCTACAGAACTTAGCAGCTACCAATCCATCGAGCCCAGCTGTGAGTAACGCTTGTGGTTTAAATAGTGCACCACTTGGAACGATCACTCAAGTAAAAGCAGGAACCCTTATAAAGGGCGTAAAAGTAGAAGATGTTAAGAGTACCGATACTTTAATTGTAAAAAAACAAGATGTTTCTTATTACATCTATACAGCACCAGCTACTCAATGTTCTACGGTAAAAACAGTACAAGATTTGCAAGCAAAGCAAGCCAAATCATTGCAAGAAACTTTTAACACTAGCCTAGCAGCGCTTGCCAAATAGGTAATGACAAATGAAAGACAAAAATACACAATCAACAGTTCATCAGTCGTCAGCGGATCATATTCAGCTTCCTAAAAGAGATCGAGCTAAAACAGTATGGATGATAGTAGCCATCGTAGCAATTATTGCATTTGTTGGTTTAGCTACCTTTGGTTATTACAAAATTACTAATTTGAATAAACAGATTAAAGAACAGCAAACACAAATAACTGAGCTGAGTAATACTAAGAAGACACTAGAGGATGCAGCCAGTGCAGCTGCAGCTTCTGCAGTTAATGCTACGGCTAGTGCAATAGCAAATTCTAACAACTTTGTCGAAGTTAAGGAGCTCGGGTTTAAATTGCCGGTAACTGATGAAATTAAAGACCTACAGTACTTTGTAAATGATAAGACAGTATTCTTTTCTTCAAAATCATTAATGAGTAGTGCATGGGCAGCTGACAAGGGAAATGCTGCAAAGTATTGTGCCCCTGGGGTACTTCCGTTCGGTGCAATAACTCGCTTTGCTAATACTACTGAAGCCGGTCCAACCCAGCAGAAAAATCTTGGTACATTTATACTTGGCTATGCACCACCTCAATCATATTGTTCGGACAATGCAGCAACTACAACTTTGCAAAACAAACAAAAGGCAGCTTTGCTGAATGCCTTTAATAATGCTCAAAAACTATAGTATCTTTACTTACTCGCCCTGTATCTGATTTCTTGATATAATAACAGGCATGACAACATCTGAGATTCGTTCTAAATTCTTAGAATTCTTTAAAGAAAAAGATCACCAAATAATTCCATCTGCACCTGTGGTACCCGAACATGACCCTACGGTATTGTTTACTACCGCCGGAATGCATCCACTGGTTCCATATCTGCTCGGAACGCCACATCCACAAGGTAAACGACTTGCCGATGCACAGAAATGTGTACGTACTACTGATATCGAAGAGGTGGGAGATGCAACACATCTAACTTTTTTTGAAATGCTGGGTAACTGGAGCTTGGGTGATTATTTTAAAGAAGATTCTATTGCATGGAGTTGGGAATTTTTAACTGACTCGCGTTGGCTTGGAATAGATCCACAAAAATTATATGTAACGGTCTACGAAGGCGATGGTGTAGTGCCAAAAGACGAAGAGTCTATTGCGCTGTGGCAAGAACAATTTGCAAAAGTAGAAATTAATGCAAAAGAAGGCGAAAGAATACTGGCATTAGGCAAAAATGATAACTGGTGGGAACAAGGCGGAGTAGCTACCGGCCCTGCCGGCCCAGATACCGAGATATTTTATTACATTGGTAACGAACAGAACCCTAAGTTCGACACAGAAAATAATAAATTTGTAGAAATTTGGAATAATGTCTTTATGGCATACCAACGCCAAGAGGACGGGAGCTATACTGAGCTCAAAAATAAAAATGTTGATACTGGAATGGGACTCGAGCGAGCAAGTTTTACATTGCAAGGTTTACATAGTGTGTATGACACAGATATGTTAAACCAAATAAAGTCGGCAGTAGCACACTATGCACACGAAGTACGAGAACCAACTTTTATTGCTACCCAGCCCGACACAACCGAAAGAGCCGAAAGAATAATCACTGACCATACCAGAACTGTTACCTTTATGGCTGCAGACGGTGTAGTGCCGAGCAATAAAGACCAGGGGTATGTAATGCGTCGCTTGGCTCGTCGTGCTATTCGCGAAGCACTTGTGCTGGGAATTCAACATGATCTCTTTGCTCGTATTGTTCCGCGTGTAATAGCATTGTATGAAGATGAATATCCAGAGCTTGGTACAAATCAAATTCAAATTATGGAAGTTCTACTGCGCGAAGAAAATGCTTTTCGTCAAACCCTCGTAAAAGGATTGAAAGAGTTTGAAAAACTTTTGGGTGATAAAGAAAATCTGAGTGGGCATACTGCCTTTACTCTCTACGATACATATGGATTCCCAAAAGAACTAAGTCTAGAAGAAGCTAAAAGGATTAATCTGCCAGTAAGTAACTTATTCGAAGCTGAGTTTGAGCAACAATTAGATGCGCAACGTCAACGAAGCCGAACAGCTACATCCGGACAGTTTAAGGGTGGTTTGGCAGATGATAGTGAAATTGCAACTCGATATCATACTGCAACTCATTTAATGTATAAAGCCTTGCGCAATGTACTGGGAGATCACGTAATGCAACGGGGTAGTAATATTACCGCCGAACGCATGAGATTTGATTTTTCGCATCACGAAAAAATGACACCCGAGCAGATTGAACAAGTAGAAGATATGGTAAATGCACAAATTACCAAAGATTTGCCAGTAAGTTTTACCGAGATGCAAAAAGACAAGGCTTTCGAAGCCGGAGCACTTGGTGCTTTTGGTGAAAAATATCCAGATATTGTAAAGGTGTATACCGTTGGTGATCCAGAAGGGGATTATTACTCTAAAGAAATTTGTGGCGGACCGCATGTGAGTAAAACTTCAGAAATTGGCACATTTACAATTATCAAAGAAGAATCCAGCTCGGCCGGAGTACGGCGCATAAAGGCTACAATAAAATAGAAAAGTGAAGAGCCCCTGCAGGTGCAGGGGCTCGGGGTTTACGCCACGCGGGCGTTTGGGTTGGCGTCAGCCGCCGAGGGGGAGTCCGAACTGGAGTCCCTCTGTGCTGACGCAGGTGGCAGGGGCCGAATCCTGCTTGTCGAAGGGAACTGCCTGGAAGGCCGCGATTCCGAACGACTGTCCGTCGGGGCTGACCAGGACCGGAGCGGTGCAGCGCTTCTGCGCGGCCTCGCCCTGGGTCCAGGTTGCCACGAGCTGATCGCCGGACCAGACGACGCTCATCGACTTGAGCTCGGGGACACCTTGTCCCTTCATCGTGTCGTTGAAGCGAGCCCGGAGGACTGCCTCGGCCTTGCTGCGCGTCTCCTCGGGGTGCGAGGTGTCCCGCTGGGACATGACGAGGAGCGCGATGCCCACCAGCGCGATGGCGATGGCGAACCAGATCCAGGCGAGGCTGATGCCGCGCGTGGGCTGGTCGGTGTCGTTGTCCGGCGACTCGACGGACGGCTTGTTCTGGGTGGCGGTCATAGGACCGTCCTTTCTGTTTGGTGCGGGTACGAACTAACACAAGCATAGTAGCACAGATTTATATTTAAGTCAATACTTTTTGACAGTTATTTATATATTAAAACCAGGTTAAATTTTATATAAATACGAATAATAGAAAAAATATATTAACAAAATAAAAACCCCTACGCCGATAACGTAGGGTAAATAATTATGACGTTGTTGTTTCACCGAGTCTATCTGGGGAAATCGATGTTACACATTTGTACAAAGTAGTATCGAGTTTATCGACAGGCACAGGTTCGATCTTAGGTGTCCAGTACAAGTAATGTTGTTTATCTGGTGGGTTAACTGGTACCGTACAGCGTGCATTTCCCTGATAAAAACTTAGTACAAGCTTTTTGTAATCAACATACGATACTGACATGCTATCAACGTTGAGTTGATTGTTAGCAGGCAGATTCCGATTAATCTCAATAGCCGAACTCTTCAGTTCGCGCTCAGCTGTAGTCCGCACGTTCTCTCTATCGTGAGCGTCAGAAATAAAGAGAAAAATTACCGTAATGATACCAACAAATATCAAACTAGCAACAACCCAAGCCATAGTAGACCTAAAAGATCGCTTAGGCAGATTGCTTTTTACAGCTTCAGAAGAAGTTATGGAATTAGAAGAGTTTTCAAAATCACGTTCTTCGGCATGTTTGCGCGCAGACTCTCGTTCTTCATCAGTAAGCACACGACCGCGCGCTGCCGCACCGTGTTCTCTTACTTTACCAATTTGCTGGTCAGTAGGCATGTGCATCCTTCGAATTGTAGGGTGCTACTCCGCCCGAATATATTAGTATAAATCTATTGTGATGTCAATTTAATTATCTATACAGAAAGAGTACGGCTCAGACGTTGAAGAATATTTTCGCCGACAGAATCACTACCTACAATATCTAACCCTAAATTTGCCAATCCCATTGGTGTAATATCTTGAGGTGATGTAAGTTCTCCAGTACTGTCAATTACTCTGTTAACCTCTTTTGGCTTTACAAAATCTACGGTTGGTTTGCGCGTAAAAGGCAATCCTTTGTACCAATTTTCATGAGTGAGTGCGGCTTTAATTTCAGGTAAGGCAGAACCGCCACCACACAAGAGTATTCTGTTAGGCAGGTGCTCTAGCGTATCAAACTCACCTAATGCTAATTCCACTCCACTAATCCAAGTTTCAGCATCATTCTTAAGCGCCTCGCTCACTTCTTTTTCTTTCTTTTCATCGAGCTTACCTGCCGAGTGATCTAGTTTGAGCTTCTCGGCAGAATCAAACGTTACCCCAAGAGTCGAAGCAATTCGTTTGGTAAAACTGCGTCCACCAATGGCAAACATTTGTGTACCCTCAACTCCACCATTGTTTACGACGGCAATGTCACTGGTTCCACCACCAATGTCGATAAAAATAGCTGAAAACTCAGTACTGTCGTCTGCTCCAACACTTTTTGCAACTGCAAATGGCTCGGCAGCAATGTTAACTAAGTTTAGGTCTAAGTCTGCTGCTACTGTTTGTAGGGCACCTAAATGTACCATAGGTGCAAAGGCATTAAATATTTGAATCGTTACATCTTTACCCTGAAACCCAACTGGATTTGTTACACGGTAGCCATCAATATGAACATCTACTACTGCTGCATTTACGAGCTTTACTTCGAGCTCTTTTTTACCTGTTTCCCACATAAGTTGTTTGCGCACTTCTTCGTACGCTTGCTTTTGAATGCGCCCTATAATGTCCATCATCTCAGCTTGATCTATTTTTACATCAGGTCTGGCTCGGCGATAACTTACACTTGTTGTTCCGCCCTTTACGAGTTCACCAGCAATACCGAGTACGGCATCTTTGGCGACCACTTCGGCCATTTCTTCAGCCCTACGCAAGGCGGCATCGCAGTTTTCTACCACACCGGCAATATCGGTTACCGCACCACCTGCCATATCAGTAAGTCGTTGGCGTTGACGACCCACACCAATAACTTCAACTACTTGGTATGTTTTACCCGCAGAGTCAGTATTGTCTCGAACTTGTCCGATTAAAGCCTTGGCATACTCAGTACCAATATCGAGTGCTACAAGATATTGGCCAGACTTTTTCTTTTTTGTAAGTAATGGAATTTTCATAATTTTGCTTATGTTTATTGTAATACGGATTAGCTACCTTTACCAAAACCATTATTGAGTTTTTTGTTCTCGTAGGCTACAATTAAGCAGATTTGGCACCTTTCAAAGGGAGAAATCCTTGAAAACGAACATCGAGGGGGAGTGTGTGGCTGAAGTAATGGTAATGAACCGCCGTCAAAGGCTCGTGTATTTTCCGAGCCTCCATTCTAACGAAGGAAAGATTACCACCCCGTTTAAGCTTTTGTTTGAGATTATAACTAAAATTACTATCAACTGGTGGGCATTAATTCTTCTGTGGATGGCCGAGAAAACCCGCCAACGTTGGCTTATGGTGATTGTAAAGCAAATACCGAATTCCCTCAGCTTTTTTAGAATAATTGCAACGCCAATTATTTGCTACAATCTCGCAATTGCCATCAAGGCAGATATACATTCTGATGCAATAGGTTGGTTTATGGTAATGCTTGTGGTGATCTGTTTGGATGCGCTCGACGGACCAGCAGCAAGAGATTTGGATGCTGTGAGCGAATTTGGTGCCCGACTCGATCCAGCTTCTGACAAGTTTTGTTTCTTCTGTATTGTAATTACCTATTGTGTGGCTAGTGTGTTCGAGTACAGCCTAGCTTTTTGTATTGTTGCTATTGGTTTGGCGCTGTGGTGTTTACATGTAGAGCTCAAACTCATTCGACTCTCACTAGGGCCGTTCCGACAAATCTTGGCAGTATTAAAGCAGTATGATCCAGAGTTTTCTGACCCGGGTGCATTCTTGGAAGGAAAAATTAAGTTCAATCTGCAAATGGCCGCATGTGTAATTGGTTGGCTCGGACTCATCTGGCTTCCAGCTGATCCGACCGCAATTCTACTTATGGCAATCACCTTGTTTGCCGCACGTAGATATGGTGACAAGTCACTTGGTAAGCATAGGAATGAGTTTGCTTGGCTGGCGGTGGTTGCACTTATTTTGCAGTATCCAGTGAGATGGGGCACTGAGAATGATAATGTTATACCTATTCGCAAACCTGCATAAACATATGCTCCAAACGAAAGTTTGGAGTTTTTTCTTACTTAAAGTGTCACATCAAATTGCTTAAGATGGTTATTTTTAGTGGTATCTACCTGCAAGCGTAAGCCGTTTGCGGTATAATAATCTCATAACTATGCCTGAAGAACATTCACCAGATATTATCTACCTAGAAGCCGATAGCGAAATAACAGAAGCAATCGACAAGTTTAAAGCTGCCAAGGCTCATGAGGTAAGAGTGGCTGTTCCTGCTCGATCTGCTCTTTTGCAAAGTGCTGTGAATATTAAATTATTTAAAAAAGCTGCTGAAAATAATAAGAAAAAACTCGTTTTAATTAGTAACGATAAGGCTACACTAAGTCTTGCTGCTGGTCTTGGAGTACTCGTTGCAAAAAACGTTAAAGCTGAGGCTGCAATTCCAGAAGCTCTTACCGGTTCTATGGGCCAGAAAGCAGCCAATGAACCAATTATTATAGAACAAGAAGCTCAACCAACCGAGAGTGCTAGTGGAAAAACGAAAAAATCTAAATCTAATGATAGTTTTCAAAAACAACATATTGCTTTGGACGATGAAGAAAAACATACTACTGCTCGCGAAGACGACGTACTTCCTCAAAGTGCGACTCATCATAAATCAAAAGATAAGAAAGTACCAAACTTCGGGGGCTTAAATAAGAAGATATTTTGGATTGTTGCGGGTGTAGGTGCGCTTATTGTATTAATTCTTGGGTATATCTTCTTGCCAACCGCTAAAGTCGCGCTGGTTGCGAAAGCACAAAAAACACCGGTCAATCTAAGATTTACACTCGATGCCGGAACAAAGCGTTCTGACTTAGCCGGTGGCGACATTGCTGCGGATACAATTTCTACTACCAAAGAAGTGAGTGGACAGTTTAGCGCTACAGGCAAAAAAGATATTGGCAGTAAGGCGACTGGTAATATTACGATAAAGAATGCTGCAAGCTCGAATACGATAAGTGTTCCTGCTGGTACGACGGTGAGTTCTGGTGGTAAAAGTTTTACTACGAATCAAGCAGTAAGTATTCCTGGTGCATCTGTCTCGGGTGGTCAGATAGTACCAGGGTCTGCCAGTGTGGCTATTACTGCCACCCAAAATGGAGATAGTTATAATGTAAGCAGTGCTTCATTTACCGTTTCTGGTTTTAATGGGTTGACGGCTACTGGCTCAACAAGTGGAGGGGTATCAAAGACGGTTACTGTAGTTACCCAGTCAGATATAGATAAAGCTCAAGCAACTCTCGTAGAAGGTGCTACTAACGCTACGAAAACTGAGTTACAAAATAAAGCCGGTGAAAACCAACATGTTTTCGAACAAACCCTAACAGCACAGCCAACTTCAGTTTCAAGTTCGGTACCAGTGGATAGCGAAGGCAGTACTGCTACATTAACTGCTCAAATTAAATTTTCAGAACTAGCAGCTGCTAACTCTGTGCTTGATGAATTATTTAAAACACAGATTCAAAGCAAGGTGCCAAGTGGCAATGATATTTATCAGAGCGGTGCAAATGACGCTACTTATATGTTAGTTAAGAGTTTTGGTGCAGACAAAGCAGATATGTCGGCGAGCAGTAATGCGTTCTATGGACAGAGTATTGATAAGGACCAAGTAGCACGTGCGGTTGCCGGCAAAAGCAGAAAAGATGCCGCCGATATTATTAAGCCATTATATCCGCAAGTTTCTCAAGTATTGGTCGAAACAAATCCTTGGCTGAGTCCAAATTTACCATTCTTTGCAAACAGAATTAAGGTAGAGATTCGAGTTCAAACCGACTAATGGCTGGCTGTTTGGCATTTGATTATGGTAGCCAAAGAATTGGTGTAGCAATTGGCGGTGGCAAACTTGGCCGTCCTGAACCATTAGCAATTCTATCGAATGATCAGCACAGTATGCATGAAATTCAAAACCTAATAAATCAACACAGACCCACAAAGCTTATTGTTGGCTTACCACATAATTTAGACGGTGAAGAAACTGCTCAGTCGGCAGAATGTCGTACCTTTGCCCGTAGCCTAGAAGACTTTAATCTGCCGGTAATACTCTACGATGAATCACTTTCATCCGAGCGGGCAGAACATCGACTAGGCTTAGTATCGTTACGTAAAAAGAAACGCCAACTCGACGCGATAAGCGCTCAAATAATATTAGAGGACTACCTTGCTCATGCAGCCAAATAATCACATTCACCAACCATCACCGTCACATCAAGCAGTGCCACCAGAAAAGAAACCAGTAGATCAGTTTAAAAAACGTGTTCGAAAGACTCCGCTCTGGCTTGTAATACTTTTAGCCATACTTGGCGTTGCATTGGCAGGAATTGTTGCAGGATTAATCTGGCTATTCTCGGCAGTGTATTTTGTACGAACCAATGTTTCGGTGAACGGGCAAGTCTTTGAAGTCAAGAAAGGCGAAAGCATAAGTGAGATTGCTAATGAATTATCAGCCCAAGGATTAATTGATAATCCAACTGCATTTGTCCTGTATGCAAAGCTTGGACCGGCCCATGGACAACTTATTCCCGGCCCGTATCTCATCCGTCCATCTAGTTCTATTGCTACAATTATTAATGATATGAATGCTGGTAAAATTGCCCAAAATAAAATTACTTTTCCAGAGGGGATTACCTTAGCTGATATGGCAACTCGTTTTGCTAATGCAGGGTATGGTAGTAAAGAAGAGTATATAACTGCAGCAAAAAGCCTCTCGGCTAATTATGATTTTGTTCCGGTAAGCGCTAAGTCTAATCCTGAAGGATATCTCTTTCCTTCAACTTATACGTTTGTTCCGAATAGAGGTGCAAATGAATTAGTAAAAAAACAATACGAAGCATTCCAGACTAAACAGGTACCACTTCTCCAAGGCCCGAAACCAGCTAATTTAACATCAAACCAGGTGTTAATATTAGCCTCGATTGTAGAAAAAGAAGGTCTTACCGAAAAAGATCGTAAATTAATTGCTGGAGTTTTTCTAAATAGACTTTCTCTCGGTATGAAGTTTGAAAGTGATGTAACGGTTAATTATGCCACAGGTAAGAAAACTACAGCACCAGCTGACTTAAGTGTTGATTCCCCGTATAATACCTATAAGGTTAAAGGATTACCACCGACACCAATTAATAATCCTGGCACTGATAGTGTTGAAACAGTGCTGAATTATACGCCAAATGACTACATTTTCTTCTTAGCGGGTAACGATGAAGTAGTATATTTTGCAAAAACTTTGGCTGAACACAACCAAAATATCAAAAACCACCTATAGTTCGTTTGTTTTTGCTTTTATAAAAGTAAAAAATGCCTCTTGCACACACTATTTCTTCGTGCTAGTATAGGCAACGTACTCTTTCAAGGATAAGCATTAAGTTCAGGTTACGGTTTGTGAGCCTATCTTTGAAAGCGTTCCTGCAAATACCTTATCAGCAGAAGGAAAATAAAACAGTAACCCTGTTTTGAAAGATTAATTAATAAGGTCGAATTTCCTGGTTCCAGAAAAATTTTCTGGAAGACGATAAGCTGCAGCGATTTCTCATCTCTTACGAAACGATGGGAAAGGGAGAATTTTATTCGTAAAAAAGTATTGGGATTGCCCCTACAAGTGCGCAGTGAATCTTTTACTAGCGTGGGGCAGCAAGATCAGTTTTCTAAAACAAACAATCCCAACCAAATAAAACCAGATACTTCGGACTCATCGCCGAAAGCTTCTGCTGTACTTGATCCAAAAAACCGACTCTTTTCGAGTCTTGTTAGTGAAAAATCGAAAAATCATCAGAAAAAGAATCATTTAGCACCAAGGTATTTCTTACATGCCGCTTTTATTATTGGTGTTGTTTTGGCCGTTGGAGCCGGTAAAGTTCAATCGCAATCAGGACTAATTTCTGCAAGTTCAGATACACCTCTCGATCAAACTTCGATGATTACTACAGGTGCCGTACTGGCTGAAAGCTCTGTAAGTTTGGTTAATTCTGATCTTAATCAAGAAGCTAAGACAATTAATTCACAAACCACAATGTCTACAGCTGGTAATGAATTCTTGCAAAAGGGCCAGCCTGTTTTAGTTGGAAGCCAAAGCCGAGATATCAGCACATACACTATTCAGAACGGTGACACTCTCAGCACAATCGGACAGAAGTTTAATATTACGACTGATACCATTAAGTGGTCGAATAATATTACTGACGAAAATAGTATTAAGCCTGGTGATAAAATTGTCATCTTACCTGTATCTGGCGTTCTGTATACAGCTACGGGCGATGATGATCTAGTTGCAGTAGCTGCTCGATTCCAAGCTAACATAGCTTTGATTGATAGTTTTAACAACCTCGAAGGTAAAGCTCCGGTTGCTGGACAAAAATTAGTTATTCCAGATGGTGTAGTAGCAGCTCCGGCTCCAGTCGTAGCTAAAACTGCTGTAGCTACTACCAACCCTACCACTACAACAAATGTAATTACCGGATTTCATGGCGGTGGTGGTAGTTCGAGCAATAGCTATTCGTATGGTTACTGTACGTGGTATGTTGCAAGTCGTCGTTATGTTCCACCATTCTTGGGTAATGCGAACCAATGGCCAAGCAATGCACGTCGTGCAGGTATGAGTGTAAGTAACTCTCCTGTAGCAGGTGCAGCTGGTGTTACACGATATGGTAACCATGTAGTTTACATCGAGCGTGTACAGGGTGGTACTGTGTACTATACTGAAATGAATGGTCCTGCCGGATGGGGACGTGTTAACTCAGGTAGTGCTTCGGCCAGCAACTTCATCTACGTCTACTAAATAAAATAAAAAAGATCCCCGCAACAGCGGGGATCTTGTTATGCACGGATAATCAATTCCTTTCAGAGAGTTAATACTCATTCAATCTAGGTAAAGATTAAAGGAAATGGATTTCCCTACGATTACCTTCATGATCTTCAAGCATAACTATATGGCCTACTTTTTGTTCATCACGAAGAAATTTTTGCGTGAGAATAGATTTTCGAACAATCTCTGTAGCAGTTAATTCATCCTCTGCTTGTATTTCGGCAAGTATATCTGCTTCTTTATCAGGAAGATTCATACTGAGTCTTTTAGTCATTTGACCTCCGATAGAGTAAAATGCTGTAGAAATTATAATATTACTATGCTATAATGTCAACTATGTTTATAGATGTAGCGATAGTAAAAATACAAGCGGGCAATGGTGGAAACGGTTACCTAAGTTTTCATCGTACCAAAGGGAACGCCAAGGGTGGGCCAGATGGTGGTGATGGAGGTAATGGTGGCAACGTTATCTTGCGCGCAAGTCATAATACCAGTACCCTATCAAAATACCGTTCAAGCAAGCTTTGGGCGGCCGAAGATGGCGAACAAGGAGGAAGTAATCGGTGTCACGGTAAGAATGGCGAATCAACTGTACTACTCGTTCCACCAGGAACTATTGTATTTGATGATGATACGGTATTAGCCGATCTTACAGCAGACGGACAAGAAGCAATAATTGCCCAAGGTGGTAAAGGTGGTTTTGGAAACACTCATTTTAAGAGCTCAGTACGCCAAGCTCCACAAATGGCTGAACTAGGTGAACGTGGCGAGACCAAAACTTTAAAACTCGAACTTAAGATAGTGGCTGATGTTGGTCTGATTGGTCTACCAAATGCGGGTAAGAGCACATTGCTTTCTGTTGTAAGTTCAGCGAAACCAGAAATTGCCGATTACGCCTTTACTACTTTGGTACCAAACTTAGGTGTGGTTGATATCGACGGCAAAAGCATGCTTTTGGCTGATATACCTGGGCTGATTGAAGGGGCGAGCAAAGGAAAAGGCCTTGGTGTTGAATTTCTGCGTCATGTTGAGAGATGTAGGGTATTATTACAACTTATCGACGCTACCTCGGCTAACTGGGTGAAAGATTTTCAGACGGTTCGAGCAGAGCTTATAGAGTATTCAAAAGAATTAGCAAACAGACCATTCTTAGTGGTTATTTCAAAAGCCGAAAGTGTTCCTGAAGCTGAACTTAATAAAAAAATTGCTGACTTTATGAAACAAACTAAACTAAAAAAGCCAGATGTATATACGATATCGGCTGTTGCAAATACCGGTATTGTTACCTTGCTTCGGGCTACACAAAAAATGGTAGAGAAAAACGAAAAACAGTCTAAGAAAAAACAACCCGAAGATGAGCTAGAAGTTATTACACTTACCCCGGGTGAGACTTGGGAAGTTATAAAGGAAGAAGATTTTTATAGTATTGTGGGTACCCGTTTAGAACGTTTTGCTGCTCGAACAAATTTTGACCAACCAGATGGAATTCGTCGTTTGCGCGATATCTTAAAGCGCGAAGGAGTTGGGAGAGAATTGAATCGACTTGGTGCAGAACGAGGAGATACAATTAAAATTGCTGGTAAAAAACTCCAATGGTAAATGTAGATGTTGCCGATATTCGTCTAAGATGCGAAACGAAGCCGGATTTATTTTCACCAAAAGGTCTCGACAACGGTTCGCGATTATTACTTGAAACTATTATTAAGCAAGAGCTTAATCCACAATCTATTTTAGATTGGGGTTGTGGCTGGGGAGCGATCGGTCTAATTTTGGCGAGTGAGTTTACGACGTCTTCTGTTATAGCGGTTGATTCTGATATCGCAGCAGTTGCTACTACAAAAGAAAATACCGAAATGAATAAAATAAAGAACCTTGAGGTTATTGCGAGTCATGGTTTTAGCGAAATTCCAAAAACTCAATATAATCTTATTGCCTCTAATCCTCCTACTCACCGAGGGCGTGAGGTAGTAGATACAATGATTAGTCAGAGCTTTGCGCACTTAGAAAACAATGGAATGTTGGTAATTGTTGTAGAGGCTCGATTGAAACCCTGGGTAGCACGTCAGATGAAAACAGTATTTGGTGACTATAAAATTGCCAAGCGCGGACCTAAACACGTAGTTTTGATTGCAAAAAAAACTGAATAAACTTATGATTAAGCTATGGAAAAACAAGAACACAAGCACAATCGAGCCGCCACACAATTTTTTCGCGAAGGAAAAGAACTACAAGCTCGCGATATAGCTCGCAGTGCACACTACACGTATCGTGATGGTTTTCGTTTGGGCCTTGGTATATTTATTGGTTTTTTAGTTGGCTCTCTCGCTCTAATTTTAGTAGTATATCTACTAAACTTTCTCATGCGTCTTATCTGATTGTTAAAAAAAGTATAATCTGTTAGAATTATTCCCGTTAGATAAGGGGCATTGGCGCAGTTGGTAGCGCGCATCCATGGCATGGATGAGGTCATCGGTTCGAACCCGATATGCTCCACCAGTATAAAGTCCCCAATTGTGGGGACTTTATACTGGTAATGTATACGTTTTGAGAAACCGAAGGTTCGGTGGAGTGAGGAGCACAGTGAAACGCCAAACCAGTTTGAGCGATTTCCGAGCACCGAACGAAAAAGGCGGAGCCGCCCCGATATGCTCCACCAAGATTATGGCCCCATATACTGGGGCTTTAATCTTGGAAAAATAGCGAGAACCGTAACTGCAATGCAGTCGGTTCGAAATCGCTCGCTCATAGCGGTCGCGCAGCGATCTATGCTCCACCCGAAGGGTCTTATCGAATTACTGCTCCAATTTCGGGCTGTGGTATATTTATGATTTACAGTCACTTATTGCTTATAACTATTACCTTAAAATGATAGAATGATCCTATGTCTTTCCAAGCTTACCTCGATAATATTGAAATAAAAACTGGCAAAACGCCAAATGATTTTCTTGAGCTCGCGTCAGCAAAGGGTTTTAATAAAGATACAAAAGCCAGTGAAATAATTGATTGGCTAAATCAAGATTTTGGTTTGGGTAGAGGCCACGCTATGGCTCTTGTGCATATAATAAAAAACGGTGCGCAAATTGGATCAAAACATCTTAATAGCGGAAGTACACATAGTGATGCCAGTAGCGAGCTAAGACTCGATGGTATTAAGAAAAGATAATCAGTCAAATTTATTATTTGTAAATTATGGCAGGTAAACCACATGTAAATGTGGATTCGTTTTTACAGTAGAATCAAAATGTAGAAAAAATACTAAAAAGATGGTAAAATACCGAAGTTCTTACCTGAACCTTAAAAAGGAGCACAATGCTTACAGAAGCAATTGCGCTGGCGCTCAAATACGGCACATACGTTTTTGATGAACATAGCATTATCGATAGAGAGAATGCAATATTTTGTTTTGATGATGGTGATTTTACTCCAAACTATTCACGCAAAGATTTTGCTGCTTCAGAAGTATCAGTACTTGATACGTTGAATCAAAATTTTCAAGCTTTAACGCCACAAGAGTTGCAACATAGAAGTCTTGGCCCGCACTATATGAGCACACTCTTAGGTACTATGCACCGAAAAGATGCATTGCGTAGAGCACGTAAACAAACATTCTTACCAGTACAACCTGAATGGGAACAGAGAGAAGTGGAATATGAGCTTACTCTGTTAGGAACGTGGCTGATGCGAGAAGCTCAACGTAGTTTGCCATTCGGTTGTGTAGAAGCAGCGATTGGCTTTAGCCAGAAAAGCTTAAAGGAGCGAGAAGATAGAATTAAGGTTGTTTTTGAGCAACTTAAGTGTAGTAATTGGTATACACTCAATGAGTATCGTGCCAAAAATTTTGCACAAGAAATGCGACATAATTCGCTTGAAGTACTACCTCGTCAGTACGGCCAGTACCCTTCGAGCCTTGTAAGGCCAAATTGCTTAGGTATTAGTGCGATGCTCTGTGGCTGGTGCGAATTGGCCGGTGTGGAATATATGTATGTTAATACCGTTCGAGATAGAAGCAGTACCCTCGCTGAGATGTTTGTAGAGACCATAAAACATTCTATTGAGTGGTGCACAGAAAACGAAATTACTATTCCAGAAATGGATCTGTTTGCAATGCAATCTCAGTTAGAAGAGTTTAAAACTCCGTATACAGCAAACAGTTTTCATCACTGTGTAGCGGTAAAGATGGCAGACGATTATTGGTTAATGCTCGATCCATACCAAGAAATATTGTTACCAATCTCGCCCGTGAATCATGGAAGTGGAGAAACTATCGATGAAACCTTTAGGCTTCTCACGAGAATGGCAAAACCTTTACCTGGAATAGTATTGCAATATGAATCAGAAGATTACGAAGCAATTCGAGGACCGGCAGAAAGTCACTTAAGGGATAGTTTTATGTCTGCTGTTGATGCAAAACTCTATATAAAGTATTTTGGCGATGAACCAAATAGGTTATTCGGTGCAATTTATGTTGCTCTAGAAAATGGATGGTTTAGTAGTTTTTGGGGTGATAATTGGGAGTCGTGTGGTGTCTCGAGTAGCCACCTAACATTTCCAAATAAAAATCGAAAAATTAACCAAAGAACTTTTTATGATTGTATGTATGGTTGGGTTGGGGCATCAATACTGAACCTAACCACAGAATATCGGTTTTCAAGTATTGAGAAATTGAAGGCCTATTATTCTCAAAATGATGGTTTTGCCTATAGATTTAGAGAATTGTTTCAGGTTCTACCAATTATTCAACTTGTGCATAAGATGCAAAAGTATGCATACGATGATAAATCGAAATATAATCATTTTGTGGTTGAATTTGGTAATCCTGCCTTTCAGTTAGCATGTAATACACTCAATCATCTCTCAGCTTGGGATGTTGAGTTTTCTGAATTGATCGATCCATTTGATATTGCGAAGTTTAGTGGGAGTCAATTAATCTGGCACGATGCGCTCGCTAGATGGTATAATACTGACCAGCCTCAGTTAGACCCTGAGTGGGAAGCATACCTCACCTCTCAGCTAAGTAAACTACATATGTACCAATGGCATTTCCAAACCCGGCAAATGCTTACCCATCCCGACCAGGAGGAACCCAACGATGCCGAGAATGACAAAGGAACAGAAGGCAGCAGAGATCAAGAAGCTGCGTGAGAGCGGCATGAGTGATGCTGACATCATCGCTGAGAACGGCAACCTGCAAGCCGGCTTCGTCTGGCTGAAGGAGAACCCAGGCAGCGACGCCAAGGCAGAGAAGCCCAAGCAGCCGGTTGGTTCTGGATCGATGCCGGCAACCCCGCAACCCGCCAAGAGCTACGCCGCGGAGTTCCGCACCCCCACGCTCACGTAGAGCACTTGCCAGTCTTTAATGACTGGCTTTTTTAATTATGCTTTTGTTAATACAAAATTACTTCAGTATAATAGGTTACACTACCTACCAAGGAGTAGTGCACATGGGGTTTGTGGATGTTCTCCCAAAAACATTTTTTATCGACACAACAAAGGTTCGAACGTACGAGGAATTCTTTGCACTTGGTCCACATTGCACATATTGGTGGCAACATAAAGAAGAAGATGAACCTTGGCCAACAGTTAAGCTCGAACAGAGAACAGCTGTTAAATTATGGGACGGTAGAGTAAAGGTTTTGTACAAGGGTGATTATTTGGTTTGGTGCAATTCAAACCCTGTCCAGATTGGTATGATTTCGTACATTGCATATGAACTTGGAAACCATACAACGATTATGGTGCAAAATATTGCTCAGACGCTTAGTGCTGAGCTTTGGAATGCCTGGATAATGAGCAAAGTAGTTAATGTTTAATAATTTCTCCTAGTAAATTGCTAGGGGTTTTTTACTGTCACAATCTGTACACTCTGGCGTTATTTCTGTATCATGAAAGAAAAGATGGAAACAGTAAAAAACATTAGTAAAAAAACTGCTGAAAAAGCTCAAAAACAGGCACAAATGCACGCCAGTGGTTTTATGGAATTTATTCGTGAACAAGGTGTAATAACTTTGGCAGTAGGGTTTATTTTAGCCGCAGCAGTAACGAAAACAGTAAACTCACTGGTAATTGATATTATTAATCCAATTCTTGGTATATTCCTGGGAAAAACTAATCTTGCAAGTGCAACCTGGCAAGTTGCTGGAGTTACTATTGCCTGGGGTAATTTTGTAAGTGCCCTTATCGACTTTGTCGTTATCGCATTTGTGGTGTATATCGGTTTTAAAGTATTGCGACTTGATCGACTTGATATTGATAAAAAGAAACGTGAAAAAGAAGCAGAAGAAGCTGCAAAAAAAGAACACGCAAGCGAAAAATCTCAGAAAAAATAATCAAATTAATCTATGCTAATATTTGCCTTCTTCACCCTTGTCGTCACATTTTTATTTTGGATGGGTATTCAAGTAGAAACGGGCAGAAGAAAACCCCGACCAAATGATCGTTTCTTTCCACTTTTTGGAAGAAATATTGATTATGTTATAGGAACAGCAGGAATACTCGTTGGTACCGGAATTATTATTGAAGCACTTGGTTTGAGTGTAAGTTCTTATACATTAATTGGAATCGGATTAGTTTTTATTCTGACTGGTATTATTCGTCCGTTTCTTAATCCAAAAAAATTTGGTCCAAGCTGGATTAGAAAAGTAAAGTATTAATTGTTGACATACTAGCGCGATAAAACTACCATACACTTACGTACCTAAAAAAAAGGTGGGATGATGACCACAACTCCATATATTGGCGTTACTGGGTTTATGAACCGCACACAAGTTGAACAAGCGCTCGAAGGGTTTCCACATACTCCGTTTCTTAAATTAATGGTTGGGGTCTTAGCGAGTGATAAGACTCTCTCAGGTGTTCCAAATAGTCATCCCAACAGTTTTCCTCACCCTGATGATATTGCTGAAATTTTTGTAGATGATCCAAGAGTTTTAAATTTGGTTCACTATAATACTCATAATCAAAAAGGGTTAGCTCGACAGCTAGATACTCTTTTTGAAACGGCCGGGCCGAATTGTCATGGCGCACAACTTAATGTTACTTGGCCGAGCCCGGAAGAATTGAAATGGCAACATAACGCCTGGGGTGATAAGCAGATTGTTTTGCAACTTGGTCGCGAGGCGTTTCAGTCAAAACAAAGTCCTGTTATGGTTGCAAGATATCTTGGTATTTACAAACAATTGATTGATTATGTACTTTTCGATATGAGTGGTGGATTCGGAGTGGAAATTGATGTTAATTTAGCGACAGAGTGTCTGGTTGAATATCTCAAGTATGGTCTCGATAGGTATTTTGGGTTTGGATTAGCTGGAGGACTTGATGCTGAGAAGGTGAGTAATTTGGCATCATTGTTGCGCGTTTCTCAGACCTTAAGTGTTGATGCACAGGGTAAGCTTCGCAGTAACGATCAGCTTGATCTACAAAAAGTCCGTGCCTACATTCAATCAGCCCTTCGTTTGTACAGACCGGTAAAAACATAAAATCTTCTCCGAGACGTGAGCTCGGAGTTTTTTAATGCTAGAATAAAACAATGAAACAACTAGCAAAGAACGTTATTATTCGCCGACTCAACAAACGTGTGCGCAAACTACTCACACTACACAATATTACAATTATTGAAGTAACGGGTACTGTAGGTAAGACAAGCACTAAGTCTGCAATAGGCCAAGTTTTAGCTAAGAGTAGAAAGGTTCATTACACCGAAGATAGTTATAATACTGATATTGGTATACCACTAAGCATGTTTAATATTAAAGCACCCGGACAGTTATGGAACCTTAACTCATGGCATAAAATATTTACCCAGATTGATATGCAACTTGATGATTATCCGTACGATACAGTAGTTCTTGAACTAGCCGAAGACGAACCTGCCATGATGGCACAAGTTCAAAAGATACTCCCACCAGATATTTCGGTTATTACCGAAGTTACACCTGCTCATATGGAAAGAATGCACGACCTAAAGACACTTCTCCATAATGCCTGGAAGATCGCGGCTCGAGGAAAATACATTTTTTATAATGCAGATAGCGATGGATTACGCAAAAAGGCATATAAAAGTAATACCCTTGGCTATGGACTAAATAATGGAAAAGTTCGGTTTACCGAAATACGTCGACAGAAAAATGGGTTACTAAACGCTAAACTTATTCTTGGTAAAAATACTAAAATAATCCAGACTAAGATGGCAGGAAAACAAAATCTGCATGCGCTCTTGGCCGCTGCGGCCGTTGCTGATTATCTACAGATACCATTTTCTAATATTAGTAAGAGTCTTGAGCAAATTGCACCCGTTAATGGTCGTATGAATCTTTTACTAGCATTACATGGTGCGACGCTGATTGATGATAGTTATAATTCTAGCCCCGATGCTGTTATTGCTGCATTAGACGCCCTAGCAGAATTTAAAAGTAAAAAAATAGCGGTACTTGGTAATATGAATGAACTTGGCGAACACAGTCCGGCAGAACACGAAAGAGTAGGTAAGTATGCTGCAAGTATAGTTGATTTACTTATTGTAGTAGGCCCACATGCAGAGAAATATCTTGCCCCAGCGGCAGAACAAGCTGGAATGAAGCAAGATAATATAAAGCGTTTCCGTACACCATATGAAGCTGGATATTATATTAAATCAATTTTACAAAAAAATGATGTAATTCTTGTTAAGGGCAGCCAAAATGGTGTGTATTCCGAAGAAGTAAGCAGAATATTGCTCGATCCAAGCCTTAATCCCACTGAAAAGTTAGTTCGACAAAGCAAAGATTGGCGCCGCAAAAAGAAAAAGGCTTTTGCCTTACATTAAAACAGCGTACAATTACGCTCATGGGAGAGATGCTTATGACCCAAAAAAGTGAGAAAGATCCTGAACCTGTTGACGTGTATTTGGATGTTAGCCATGTTTGGCAACTTGATCCTGAACACGAAATTCCAGAAGATGAACGTAGAACAATATGTGCGATTGCATGTATGAAAATGGTTATTGATTATGTAACTCCTGAAAAAGCAGATATTAGTTTGCATAAGGTTTTTAAAGAAATGCAAGAATCTGGTGCACAAGATAGTAAGTTAGACTGGAAACATGCTGATCAGGTAAATTACTTTAAAAAACTTGGCTTGGTGGCATGGCGACGAAATTGGTTAGCTCCTAACCCAGACCCGAAATGGTTTGCCGATAATGAAGGATACAATAATGAACAGCTCGTGGTTGTTTCAGGCCAAATGCTTGATGAAATGACAACTGGCGGATATCTACAGCAAGCACTACACAGTATTAAAGAATCACTTAAGCAAGATACACCTGTAATAGTTAGTGTGGCGGCAGATTTTAGCGAAAACCCAGCTAATCATCAAATAGTTATTAATGGTTTTGGTAATGACACGAAAGAAGAATGGTTATACTATGTTGATCCTATTCTTTCTCCAGAGAAGCACCAAGATCGACAAAAAGTTAGTCTGGAGCATTTTCTTAAATATTTTAATTGTCGAGCGATATTTGTAAAAAAATAAAAGCTATCTGTTATTTGACAGGTAGCTATTTATTTTGTATTCTAATAATTATGCAACGAACTCTATTAAATCTACTCGGTTTATTACTGCCACAGGCGGTGCGGGTTCGTATATAATTTTGTAAAAGAATAGTTTCGAAACCAAACCGCCATAATTACTGGCGGTTTTTTTTGTTTGTCAGAATTGGTTTCGAAGCAATTCGAAGCCGAAATGCCAAAGAAGCCCGCATTACAAAAGGAGAATGCTTTGATAAAGACAAAAGATCGTATGGTTTCCACATCAGATAGCTCAACAATCAATAAAGATGAGTCTGCTCCACAAGCAGAAAGTGCTGTAGGAAGAGTAAAGCAAGCTGTACCTGCGTGGGACTATAAAAAGTTTCCAGACGGAAGATTGCCTTACGCATAGTGATCTCTTAATTCCCTTGCGGGCACTGGAGTGGGGATAGAGAAATCTATCTCCACTCCACGCTCGATTACGTTCTAGGTATAAATAAGGTAGAATAAAGATATTATGAAAAATTACGACCCAAAAGCTACAGAGGCCAAATGGCAAAAGATTTGGCAAGAAACCAATTTATATAAAACACCAGAAAATCCGAAAAAACCATTTTACAATTTAGTGATGTTTCCGTACCCGAGTGGAGATTTGCACGTAGGGCATTGGTACAACTTTGCACCGGCCGACACGCTTGGGCGTTTTGCGAGAATGCACGGGTACGATGTATTGCAACCACTTGGGTATGATGCATTTGGTTTGCCAGCCGAAAATGCAGCAATAAAACGCGGGATACCTGCAGATGAATGGACCGCAAAAAATGTTGCAAATTTTCATGCCCAATATCTTAAACTTGGTGGCATGTATGACCCAGAAAAAGAAATAAATACTTCAAGCCCAGAATATTATCGGTGGACTCAGTGGTTGTTTTTGCAACTTTTCAAAGCTGGTAAAGCAGTACAGAAAGAAGCATATGTTAACTGGGACCCAGTTGATAAAACTGTTTTAGCAAATGAGCAGGTTATTAATGGTTTTGCCGATAGAAGTGGGGCTAAGGTAGAAAGAAAGTTACTGAAACAGTGGTTTTTTACGATTACCGATTACGCCGAAGAACTTATTGATGATTTAAAAGATTTAGATTGGCCTGAAAGGGTTAAGCAACAACAGATTAATTGGATCGGTAAAAGTCATGGTGCGTTAGTGAAGTTTCCGATCGTTGATTCGGACAAGAGCATTGAAGTGTATACCACTCGAATTGATACGATTTTTAGCGGGACATTTATTGTGCTTGCACCAGAACACCCAATGATTACGCAATTAACCGATAGTAAACAGAAAAAAGAAGTTGAACAATACATTGAACAAGCTGGAGCAAAGACCGATGTCGATCGCCAAGAAGCCAAAGAAAAAACTGGAGTTTTTATCGGAAGTTATGTGACGAACCCGGCCAGTGGTGAAAAAATGCCGGTCTGGGTGGCAGATTTTGTATTGGGTGGTTATGGTACAGGAGCCGTATTTGCCGATGCTCACGATGAACGTGACGTTGAATTTGCACGCAAATATAATATTCCACTTAAGCAGTCAATTGAACCTGTTACCGGAACACCACAAGAAGATCCAGAGTTTCGCCGCAGTATTGTAGCTCTAGTACGTAATCCAAAAACGAATGAAGTATTAATGATTAATTGGGGTAAGAATAATGGTGGCCATATCTTTATTGGTGGTGGTGTAGATGAAAATGAAGATCTCATTGAATGCGCGAAGCGGGAGATTTTAGAAGAAACTGGATATAGTGACGTAACATTTGTTAAACAGACAGAAAATATTCATCATCACTATTTTGCGCATTCAAAGAATGTTGCAAGAAAAATTTTAGCTACCGGTTTACTCTTTGAACTGAATACCGATAAGCAACAAGACCAAGCATTAGAAACGGATGAAAAAAATAAATTTAGTGTGGAATGGATTGAGGAAAAGAAGGCAGAGAATCTTGTAGGAGATGAATTACACCAGTATGTGTATCGCCGGTTAATAAAAGATGAGATTTGGTCTGGCGATGGTATTTTATATAATTCTGATCAGTTTGATGGAATGGAATCGTCTGCAGCACGTATAAAGATAACTGATTGGTTAGCAGAAAAAGGTTTGGCCGAGCACAAAACACAGTATAAACTGCGCGATTGGTTGATAAGCCGTCAACGCTATTGGGGTGCCCCAATTCCAATAATTTATTGCGATTCATGTGGTGTTGTTCCTGTACCAGAAGATCAGTTACCTGTTGTTCTACCTCTAGGACAGAAGTTTGATGCAACTGGTCAATCGCCACTCTTGCGTGAAAGCTTTACTGATGTAAAATGTCCTGAATGTAATGCTGACGCGAAACGAGAAACTGATACTATGGATACATTTGTTGATAGTAGTTGGTATTATCTACGTTATCCAAACACTAATTATAGTAAAGGTGCATTTGACCCCGAAGCGGTTAAGACTTGGTTACCCGTTGATAGATATATGGGCGGCATAGAACATGCAATTTTACATCTACTTTATGCTCGGTTTATTACGAAGTTTCTCTATTCCCAAAAATTAATAGATTTTAATGAACCATTTAAAAAGTTAATTAACCAAGGGATGATTCTTGGCCCAGACGGCAATAAGATGAGTAAATCAAAAGGAAATGTTATCGACCCATTGGAGTATTTAGAAAAATATGGGTCTGATGCTCTACGGCTTTACTTAATGTTTATGGGGCCTTATGAAGACGGAGGACCATGGGATACAAGGAGATTTGAAGGAACTTTTCGGTTTATTAATAAGGTTTACAGTTTAGTGTCAGAATCCTATATTCAACAAGAAGAAGATACTATTATTGAGGCCGATCTCGAGACAAAATTGCATAAAACGATTAAAAAAGTCGGTGAAGATATTGGAGCTGTTAAATTTAATACGGCAATTGCAGCTCTCATGGAATTCGTGAATAACTTAAGTGTAATTAAACAAAATGGAAGTGTTTCGGGTCAGGCTTGGCAACAGACTATTGTTTCACTTGTAAAAATTATGGCGCCATTAACACCACATTTAGCAGAAGAAATGTGGGAAGAGTTGGGTCAGACTGAATCTGTCCATTTACAGTCTTGGCTAAAATATGATGAAGCCAAGGTAAAAGATGATGTCGTTACAATTGTGGTACAGGTAAACGGTAAACTAAAAGCCGAGTTTGTTGCTATAGCTGGTAGTGACAAACAAGAGCTTGAAACTATGGCACGAAAACTGGATCAAGAAAAAAATCTAACTAAAAATGGTGAGATTCTAAAAACAATCGTGGTACCGAATCGATTAGTTAACTTTGTGGTGAAATAAAAAAGACATCGGTTAGGACGTCTGTGGTTGTGATTCTCTTACATTAGCAAATCTAAGATTACAGGCTTTTTCTATGGCGGAGTAGTTTTCATACGTGTTACCAAATAGTAAAAGTGCATCTTGAATATACTCCGCCCAATCAGGCGCAACATAGTCAGATTTAACATTATCTGGTTCTGGAATAGGAAAGCTAATGTCTAAAATCATTGTAAGCGTGTCATAAACGGCAGAAACAACTCTACTGCCACCATGTCCAATAACTTCATACGCTTTATCACAAGCTGCAAAAAACAGTCTACAGGTAATATCCGATGGCGAGTCTTCACCATCGGTACAAAGAAAACGTTTCATTTCTTCAGTGCTATATTGGTAATTATGGTAATCAAATGTCATGATTCCTCCAAGGTGCATGAGTGATTTTATTTTAGCTACGGTTAAGTCTATTGTAAAACATAACCGATTTTCAGCCCGTTCTCAGTTTTGGCAAGTAATCTTAATATCAGGTAGCAAGGGGACTGTCAGAAGAAGTGGGGGTTGCAATTTTACGCGGAATACGCTACAATACGAGGCGAAATGCTTAAAGTATGAACCAGATTATATGGTTCGAGCATTCTGGAGATCCCAGGTTCGACACGAATAGTGTCATAAGTCTTCGTATTATCATACGAGACATATTGCAAGAACGAAGTCACATATGAACTCGTGGCATCGTTGCATTCAGTACCTCTCTAGAATCACTTAGGTGTTTAATAACACAATTAAACCAAAAGGAGCACTGCTATGCCAGTACCAAAAAAACGCCGAACTAGCTCGACTCGTGGTCAGCGTCGTTCGCACGATAACCTTAATAGTCTACAGCTTATGTATGAAAAAAATTCTAAGTTAAATGTACCACGTAGACTAAAAAAAGCTGCCGAACTCGGTCTTTTAAAAACTCGTCGAAGTATTTAACAAAAGTTTCCTTTCCCCTAAAAAGTACGTTACAATTAAAAGTAAGAACTATGGCATCGAACCGTCACCTCTGTAGAATAATAGCCTTGCAAAGTTTGTATGAATACGACTTTCGCATTTCTTTAGATATGGAAGATCTTAAGACCGATATGGATGAAATATTGGCACGGAATCTTGCTGTCTATGCTGATTCTTTAGAAGAAGATGACTTTGTAGTTGATCTTGTAAAAGGGACACTCAAAAACCAAGAAAAACTCGATGCTTTGATAGTTCCTGCAGCTCCAGAATGGCCAATTGACCAAATTGCTAAAGTAGATAAAGAAATCTTACGCCTTGCCACGTATGAACTTATGATTAAAAGAGATGTTCCACCTAAAGTTGCAATCAACGAAGCTGTTGAACTTGCGAAGAGCTTCGGTGGAGATAACTCAAGTAAGTTTATCAATGGTGTGCTCGGTACAATATATAGAAGTAGTGAAATTTATGAACCAGAAGAAGACAAAAAATTCCAGGCAGAAAAGCAGGCGATGGCGCCGAAGCCAGCAAAATCAGCTGAGCCAGACAAACCAACAGACGCCGAACAATCCGCTAGCCAACGGACAGTCCAATCAGACGACAACACCGGAAGAGACTCAGGTTCAGAAGCAGAACCAGAATCAGAACCAAAACCAAAATCGTCAGCCTAATCGGAATAAGAAAAAGCATCCAGGTACGCACACTCAAAAAGTTGCGCGCCAGAAAGCTGTCCGCGAATATTCGAGTGGCGGTATTGTTTTTCGTGTAGTAGACAATACTATAGAGATATTACTATTGCAAGATCTTAAAACACGCTGGTCTATTCCTAAAGGGCATATAGAATCGGGTGAAACTCCAAAGCAAGCCGCTTTGCGTGAAGTTTCTGAAGAAACAAATCTTAAAGAGCTAAAAATTCATTCAAAGCTTGATAAAATTCATTTTTTCTATCGTATGGAAGGTAAACTGATTTTTATGACGAATTTTATCTATCTTATTGAATCAACCAACCATACCGAAAGTATTAAAACCGAAGAAGACGCTCCGTGGATTACTGATGTACAGTGGTTTGAAGCTGAACAGGCATATGATATCCTAGAGTATAAGGCAACCAAAATAATTTTGCGTGAAGCAATTAACCGAATTAAGGTTCTAAATAATCTCTAATGGTATATAACAAAGAAAAAGTTGAGGCAATTTTAGGAGTTACATTTGAAAATGCAGAACTTTTAAAGACTGCATATACTCATCGAAGTTATCTAAATGAACATCGTCGTACAAGCCTAGAACATAATGAGCGTATGGAATTTTTAGGTGACGCGGTTTTAGAATTAGTCGTAACAGATTATCTCTATAGAAATTATAAAAATCCAGAAGGTGAACTTACCGCATGGCGTTCTGCACTGGTAAAAACTGAATCGCTTGCTGAGCTCGCCGAAAAACTTGAACTTGGTCAGTTTTTACTTATGAGTCGAGGTGAGGCTAAAACTGGTGGACGAACCCGCCAGGCCTTACTTGCAAATCTCGTAGAAGCTACTATTGGCGCAATTTATTTAGAAAAGGGTTATGACGAAGCGAAAAAATTTATTGAAAACAATATTGTTATTAAACTCGAAGAAATTATTAAAACTGGAGCTTATATTGATGCAAAAAGTCAGTTTCAGGAATTATCACAAGAAAGTCATGGTGTTACCCCGAGCTATAAAGTATTAGAAGAAACTGGTCCTGATCATGATAAAACATTTCTTATGGGAGTGTATCTTGGTGAAAAAGAGTATGGGCGAGGTGAAGGCAGTAGTAAACAGGCCGCTCAACAGAGTGCGGCTCTCGATGGTTTAAAAAAACTACAAAAAAAATAGTTTTCATTTATGATAAAAGTAGTTAGACTTAAGCTAACAGCTTGAGCCTCAAGTTGAGTACCTCTGAAAGAAAGAGGTGATCTAACGTGAACCTTACTACATTAACGATCTCTGGTACTCTTGCTCCTCCGCCGAGTAGAGTGTACTACGAACCGCTCTTGCATGTTTGTCATAAACATAGTCAAGATAATACCTATTTTGAAACAATTTTTCTTCTTGGTTTGGGAGATATAGTTCGTGCAGTGGATGAACTTGATAACAAGTATTTTCTCGGTAATACTAATAACTTTGTTTTGCTCGGACATTCGCAGGGTGGACTTATTGCAAGTCTTCTCGCGATGCGTCATCCAACCCGGGTTAAGGCTGTAATTGCACTTGCTACACCCTTTAAGGGCACTACTTGGGTCGATCCTGTGAATATGCCTATACGTGGCATAGTAGAAGCAGTAAGTCTTGTATCTAGGGGTAAAATACGCCTAAAGCCAACTCTGCGACAGCTTGTTGTTCCGATTTTGCCCATCGTTAGAGATCTTTGTGCGCATAGCGATATTTGTGAGAGTATTGTAAGCTATCTAGAAGAACAAATTAGCGGACATAAAACCTTTGCAATAATTGGCAGTAACGATATGTTGGTATTCCCCCATCGTTCAGCTAATCCGACTGGTCCCATGGTAACGAGCTTCATAGTTTCACCTAAGAAAGAATATCAGAGATTACAGACGGTATTGCCTCATGGCTTAGAACACATAGACTCACGTGCTGGGCATCTTTCAATCGTATTAAATCCAAAGGTACTTGGTTGTATCGACCAAATAATAACAACAACTATCGATAACTATCCGGCTAACGTGAGTTGAGCCGGATTTTCTTTTAGTCTAAAAAGATTCATACATAACTTGCCTGATACTATGAAACCTTGGCATGATACAATAAGATAATGAAAAGCGAGGGTCAGGTTCTCCAGAGTCTTGAGATTGCAGGATTTAAGTCTTTTGGGAGACGTAAAAAACTTAATTTTTCCGAGGGCATCACTGCAATTGTGGGTCCGAATGGTTCGGGCAAAAGTAATGTGGCAGATGCATTGCGTTGGGTCTTAGGTGAACAGAGAACCACTCGTCTCCGGGGCGGAAAATCAGAAGAATTAATTTTCCATGGAACAGACAATAAGGCTATGGCAAGTGTTGCTGAAGTTACACTTGTTCTTAACAATACAGATAATCAATTTTCATTACCCGCAAGTCAGATTGAGATTAGTCGCCAACTTTATCGTTCGGGCGAAAGTAACTATAGGTTAAATGGACGCAAAGTTAATTTTTCTCAAGTCGAGGAATTATTAGCTAGTGGTGGTATAGGAAAAAACAGTTATGCGGTGGTAGGTCAGGGAATGATAGACCAGCTCTTAACTATGGATGGTAAAGATCGTAAAATGCTTTTTGACGAAGCATCGGGAATTCGCCAATATGAAATTCGGCGTATCGCAGCTAAACGAAAGCTTGAACAATCAAGTAATGATCTCGAAAAAGTATCTTCAATTATTCAAGAAATTTTACCAAGTTTACATGCATTGCAAAAACAAGCCGAGATTGTAAAAAAACAGACTCAACTCAAAGAGTCTGCTGAGAAATTAAAAAAAGAATATATTCTTTATTGGAGTGATGCGTATAAAAACAAGAAAAATGCATTAAAAATAGCGATACAAAAAGATACAAGTTTGCTCGAAAAAATAGAGAATGATTTAGCTCAAGCGCGTCAAGCAACCAGAGTCCCTGAAAAAAGTAAGAACATAATCGAACTAGAAAAATATCAGGCTAAGGTAAATGCACACGAAGAAGAAAAAACTGCTTTGGTAGGCTCACTCATCCAAGTCGAAGCAGAAATTGTAAGTCTTCGAAATAGTGCACAAAAAGAAACAAGCGTTTCATCGAATGAAATTAAAAAAAATATTCATGCAGAAACTTTGTTACAAAACAAAATACATAAAAGTTTAGAGACACACAACAAAAAAGTTAGTTCCCACGAGAATAAGGTAAAAGATATAAATGCTGAGCTTAATACGATATCTAAAACACTTAACGATACTCGTAAGAGGTTAGAAAAGAACCAAAAAAGTGAATTCTTTCATCACGCGAATGGACTTATTACGACCGTTCGTACGCAACTAAGAAATGCAACTGATCGACGTGAAATAGACCAAACTATGCAACGTTTGGCGGATATGATTCGTATTGCATTAACCGATAATGCAACTGAGCTTGCGCTAACGATTAATAAGTTACAACTAAAAATCAGCACAAGAATGGGTGAAAGAGAAGAAATTATTGAATTGCAAACAAAAGAGATAATTAAAATTCGTTCATTAGAATTAGACTTAGTCGCAAGTAAGGAGCGACTTGGTAGAATGGAGGCTGAACTTAAAGTTGAACTTGATAATTTTAAGTTCAAAAAAGAGTCAGCAATAAAATTAAAGAAAATGACTGCTCAGCAAATTCAATGTAAACAGAAGATAATATTACTAGAAAAAGAAATAGCTAAACTACAGGATCAGATAACCACCATTCAACAGAAACTGCATCAACAGAATTCAAGCGACCTGTTTAGCCATTTTGAAAAACTGGTGTCAGAACAAAAGACACTCGAAATGTTTATAGCGAACAATAATGAACAGATAGAAAACATTATAAATAAAGAAAAATTTCTTGAAAAGAACAAAGAAGATTGGTTTGGTTCTTCAACGATTACTGGCGATGTTCCAAAACGGGCCATAGAGTTTGAAGAAATTACAAAACTAGAATCTGAATTAAATATTATAAAAGATATTGATGCCGGTACTCTTGAAGAAGCAAATGAACTTGCACAAAGAGTTGAATTCTTACAAACTCAACAGAAAGATTTACACAAAGCGATAGAAGATAGTGAGGAATTTATTCGCAAAATTGAAACTGAAACAAAACAAAAGTTTGTGAAAAATTTTGAAAAGATTAATTCTCAATTTCAAAAATACTTTGTTGATCTATTTGGCGGGGGTGTAGCTAAACTTAATCTCATTACCAAAGAAGATTTTGCAATCGAGATTATTACTACTCCCCCTGGTAAACGAACTCACAGTATCTCTGCACTTTCTGGTGGCGAAAAATCACTTGCATCAGTCGCACTTCTAGCTGCAATTTTAACAAGCAATCCTACACCTTTCATTTTTCTCGATGAGGTTGATGCTGCACTTGATGACGAAAATTCCACACGATTTAACAAAATTCTCAAGGATCTTTCTAAGCATTCACAAATCGTTGTAATTACACATAACCATGAAACAATGCAAGCAGCCAAACAGCTCTTTGGTGTTACGACAGGAAATAAGGGAGATAGTGAAGTGCTCAGTTTACAATTGCAACAAGCGGATGAATTAGCCCGAGAAGCTCAACCTTCCAAACCTGTTGACAAGGCGTCATCTTTCAAGTAGAATAAGTCAATGTTGTATTGCTCTTCGAGGTATTCGAGAGCTTTCATAATCTTAATCAAGGAAAACATACAGAATATATGTTAGTTATTCGCTTGGCCCGACATGGCCGTAATAAATATCCAGTTTACCGAATCGTTGCTGCTGACAAACGCCGCGCCGCTACTTCTAAGTACGTGGCTAATTTAGGTAACTACAATCCTCATACGAAAGAGATAGTTCTCGATAAAGAAAAGATTGAAATGTATCTAGGTAATGGTGCTCAGGCAAGCGATAGAGTATTACGATTACTAAAAGCTGAAGGGGTAAAATTACCAAGTTGGGCAAACATTCATGATCGAAATAAAGCTCCAAAAAATCCAGAAGAAGCAGAAACTGAAAAACCTGCTGAAGGAGTAGAAACTGCTGAAGCTAGTACGGAATCTACTGAAGAAAAAGCTGAAGACCAAAAAACTGACGTAGGAACTGCTAAAGAAGCTGATGAAGTAAAAACCGAGGTAGAAGCTCAAGAAAAAGCAGCTGATGCAGCCGAAGAGGCTAACAAAGAAGTTAAAGAAGAAAAACAACCAGAATAAGTACTGGTTGTTTTTTTGTTAATAATAAGTTTTGTTGTATAATGAAACTATTAATAAAAAGGAGACCATGATATGGCTGCAACAGAACACGACCAAGTATTTCTCGAATACGTAGTAAAGGCTTTGGTAGATCAACCTGATAAAGTCGAAATAAAGCGAACCGTTGATGAGCGTGGTGTACTCTTAGAACTTACTGTAGACCCTGAAGATATGGGTAAGATAATTGGTAAAGCAGGCGCAACTGCAAAATCTATACGTACGTTACTTCGTGTTTTAGGTGCGAAAGACGACGCGCGGTATAATCTAAAGATTGTCGATCAAGAAGGTAGTGAACGTCCAGTGAGAGACGAAGAGCCAACTGCTACAGAAGAAGAATCGAACGATACTTCATCGGCTGAAGAAGCAGCAGAATCAACCGAAGAAACTACTCCAGATAGTGAAGAGAATACAAAAGCTGAGGATATCAAATCTAAAGCTCGCGAAGGTCTAGAAGATCTCGATACGGATATTTAATACTCGCGTCAACAGGGTATATATAAGTCAAAATATATAAATCATACTTCGAAAATTACCATTGTTTTTAATATAACCAACTAACTTTGTCCGATAGGTAAGTAGTAACCTATACTAATTTTATGAACAAAATTTCAATCATCACGTTATTTCCAGACATGTTTGAGCCTGTACTCAATACGAGTATGTTATTAAAGGCACAAAAGCATAATTTAGTAGAATTTAGTATTATAAATTTGCGTGATTTTGGTATTGGAAAACGTAAAACAGTCGATGACACACCATATGGAGGAGGGGCAGGTATGATATTAAAACCTGAGCCGATATTTATGGCTGTAGAACATGCTGGCAAGAAGATGCTTCAACCTAAAGTGTTACTAATGAGCCCCCGGGGCAAACCATTTAATCAATTACTCGCAAAAGAAATGAGCTCAGTAAAAGAGTTAATAATTTTATGTGGGCATTATGAAGGTTTTGATGAACGAATAATGAGTATCGTAGATGCTGAAATCTCAATGGGAGATTTTGTGCTGACCGGTGGTGAAATTCCTGCTATGGCAGTCGTTGACAGTGTTGTACGGTTAATTCCTGGTGTACTTGGAGATGACCAAAGTAATAAAGACGAATCGTTTGCACAGGGTCTCCTAGAATATCCACAGTATACACGACCAGAAAACTTTAATGGTATGGAAGTACCAGAGATATTAAAAGGTGGTAACCATGCTGAAATACATAAGTGGCGCAGAGGACAAGCGATAAAGAAAACCCAACTTAATCGCCCAGATCTTATAGAATTTTAAGTTGAAATACGCTAGAATAACCAAGTTCAAAATTTTATAGTGGGACGTGGCCAAGTGGTAAGGCGCCTGATTCTGGCTCAGGAGATCGAAGGTTCGACCCCTTCCGTCCCAGCCAAAATATTTTGTTAAGAGTTATGCTTATGATAAACTATTTGTAACTATTAAGCAGAAAGAAAAAATGTCGAAAAAAATATCAGGTTTGGTACTACCAGGAATGCTTATTCTTGCTTGGGTACTCGCATTAACTGGGGTAACGGCACCTGGACATATGTTGGGCGATACAAACTCTGTTACTTATTTGCGATGGCTCTTATATTTTGCGGGTTTTGTTTTTATTTTTTCTTCTGTTATGCATTCGGTGTTTGCAAAAAGTATGGCCGCATCTATCGGCTGGAAAACAAATGGATTTCAGTATGAGATTGCTGCAGTTTCACTCGGTTTAGGTTTAGGTAGTTTTTATGCTGTTTACCATGGAGTTGAAGCTTGGGTTGCTATTTCGTTACCGATAATCTCTTTTCTGACGTTAGCAGGGGTCAACCATCTTATTGAAATTATACGTAAAAAGAATTATGCACCAAATAATAGCCTTATATTAGTTTGGGATTTTGGTCTTCCATTATCACTGATTGTTTTACTTGCCTCAATAGTAAAATTCTAAATATAAAACTCTCACAATCGTGAGAGTTTTATATTTAGACAAAGTTTCGGGAAACAATCTAATCATTGAACTTGCTGATTTTCTCCTTGTGGAGGTTCGGGCATATTTTGCGACATCATTTTACCGCCTCTATGCATTCTGCCTTGTGGACCCATTACGCCAGCAGGAATTCCATTGTCTTTTTCCCATTGTTGCATTTCAGCCCGCAGGGCATCGAGACTTTTCTTTCTTTCTGCTGGGTCAGATATTTGGCGTGCTGTTTCCATCTTTGGCTTCATTTCTTCGAGTTTGGTAATAATTTTAGCTTCTTGGTCTGAAGTAATTTTACCTTCTACTACGAGTTTATCGAGATGTTGCTTCATATGATCTTGATGTTGCTGATCAATAACCTTTTGAACATCGTCTTTATTTAGATTAAACTTAGACGCAATTGCTTGGGCTAAACCACCTTGTTGACCATTGGTTGTTTGAGCGAAAGCCACCCCACCTACAATTAAGGTGCCGGCTAGGGCAGCCGAAGCTAAACTCGTTGCTAAGAGTGCTTTCTTTTTGTTCGCTGTTCTCATTAATGTTACTCCTTTTCTTAGTGTGCTAAATAATAACCATTTAGAGGAGAGCTTGTGACTTGTTATAATTTTAATCAAAGTCCCTCTTAATCTGGCATAATTACATACTAAAACAGCAATCTGAAAAGAAGCTGAAAGTATACGAAATTATATTTTTCTTTTAAATCTTTGCTTACCTTCTTTAGCTCGAGCTTCTGATTTTTCGACTGCTCGTTCTCCTGCACGACGTACAAATAGGTTTGCGAAAGTTACAATGACACCTATACCTCCTAAGATATAAAATATATCCACGATTTTTCCGAGACTGGTGTGAGGAGTAAAATCTCCATAGCCAACTGTAGCAAGGGTTACTGTACAGAAATAAAAACTATCAAGCCAGCTCCATTTTTCTTGAAAGTGAAAAAATATAGCCCCACCTACTAAGAGTGTAAGAGCGATAATTGCAGTTAAGCGAAACAGGCGTTTTGTATTAAAGATTTTGCTTGGTTCCATTAGTTGGCATCTCCAAAAATACGTAGTAAGAATAAGAATAGATTAATAAAATCTAGATAGAGTGCTAGAGCACCCATAATAGCAAGTTGATCCTTTTTATCAGAATCATAAAATCCTTTTATCTTTTGTGTGTCGTAAGCAGTTAGGCCTAAAAATATTGCAACACCTAGATAAGACACAACTATCTGCACAACACTTGATTGTAAAAAGATATTAACAATAGTCGCGATAATAATACCTATCAAGCCCATTAGTAGGATACCTCCGAGACGACTAAGATCCTTTTTGGTTATATATCCAATAATCGCCATAATAAAAAACATACTTGCAGTAATAAAGAAGATGCGCATAATCGAAGTGCTTGTATAAGCCAAAAAGATATAACTAAGCGTAATACCAAGTAAGGCAGCGTAACCCAAAAAACCTGCACGAGCAGCCATTGGTGACATTTTAGTAATACGGGCAGCTAATAGTATTACAAGAGCAAATTGGGCCACTATTAAGACTATAAGAGTGATAGGGTTACCAAAGAATGCTTGTTGAGCAACAGAACTATTAGCTACCAACCAAGCAACAATACCACTTACTGTGAGTCCAGCAAACATCCATGCGAAAACTCCTGCAAAATAATTTGCAATTTCTGCCTCGGTATTTTTACTAATAGCTTGTTCCATCTTGTTAGTATAGCAAACTGTGTTTACTTATGTTTATTACTTTTCTTTTTAGGTTGGGTTTTTGTACTATGAACTTTTGTTGAGAGTAGATCAAGTTGAGAGTCTAGTTGATTTTGTATTTTCTGCATTGGTAAGAAGATATATATTACTGCAAAAATTGCACTTAATACGAGACAGACAATTCCAAAATTTCGTGTAGTAGAGAATAGGTAAGTGGCCGCACTATTTATTAATCCATTTACTTGCTCGCCAATTACTGGATCAGTACTACGTGCACCAAATGCGCTTATAAGAGCTGGGAATATCCAGCTTCCAAGTAAGACAACCACAGCCGGCGCGCCAAAAACCCAGGCGAGCGTTTTTGAGAGTCGACGTAAATTACGCAAATTAAGGAGAAGAATAACAATGAAACCAACAGGAATTAACCACCAGAGAATATCTACCATGTTATGTACTACGCGTAAGCTATCTCGTACACGTATAAGAACCATGAGTGGGTTATTTGGATGTTTCGAGTTGTCAATTAAGACAAGTTCTTGTGGCACCGAGTTAACGAGTGACTGAGCTGGTGACTTAAGGGTATCTGGTAAATTTAGACTATTAACATATCCAATTGCCTGGTCTTTGTATGTAGCAGTTGCAATAACTACTTTGTTATCTTGAATAGAGGTTGGAGTATCAGCTGCTTTATACGTTAAACGAAGACCAGGTTGTGCAAGTTTTTCTATGTTTTCAGCTGTAATAATATAGTCCATAAACTTATTAATTAAAGCTGATTGTATTACGTTTTTCTTTATTTCCTGGGGTAAACGTTCTGATATTTCCGCTTTTATAATCTCGGCAGTATAACTAAACGAATTACTTTCATGGAGAAAATTTTGAAGTTTGGCAGCTGTACCAAAGTTATTAATTAGAGCAGTACCATAACAAATAAGAATAAGTGAGATAGTAACTATAATGGCAATAAAACGATTCCACCCACTATGTTTAGTAGGAGAAGTTTTTGCTTCGTTTTTCATTGTTCTATGCCTTTCGTTTAGCTGGAGATTTTTGGGTTAATTTTTTTGTAAAGAAACTTGCAACAACAAGCAACATCCCAGTAAGAATTGTATAAGCACCAATAACCCAGACAAGAGTAAGAGCGCCAGCTAATGGATTAAATAACATATACACACCAAACACGAGCGAAAGTACACCAGTTAAGATCATAAACCAAGCACCGCTGATCTTCTCTGATGAAGCCATAAAACCGGCATATAAGTCGACTACACCAAAGGATAATGCCCAAATGGCAATTAATAACGTTACCACACCTGCGGCAATTTCTGGACGAGCAATAAGGAATATACCAAGAATAACACCGAGTAAACCAAGCAATGCAGTTAATACAGAGTGTGGGTTAGATTTGTCAAAAAGAGGTTCGAAAATTGCAAACATACCTACAATAAGAATATTTATGGCAAAAATAAGAATAAGAATGTAAAGGGTAAGACCTGGCCATGCGACAGCAACGAGTCCAAAGATTATATTTAAAATACCGCGTAATATTAATGTGCTACGACTTGGGTTACCTACGAGTTCCATTTTTTTCTCCATTTATTTATTAATCTTATTGTAATGTCTCTTATACCTTGTTGGCAAGTATCTGATCTCGCATTAATGTAATTGTACGCAAGAATAGTACAAGCCAAATAAACGTTAGACTAAATGCGATGAGTTCAAAGGCTGTTTGACTAAAGTAGTGTAGTGGCTGCCACAGAACAAAACAAGTAAGTAGAATAGTTAATATTGTGTAGGAGTTCGCTAAAAAAGATTTGCTAATATCAGGAATGAGCCAGCGCAAACCAACAATAATTATGGTGAATCCAACAACAAGAAGATACGCACAAGCATTATGTAAG
>JAHFOQ010000003.1 GCA_023261595.1 bacterium
TTTGCCCAATTACATTTGCTTTTAAGCTTGCTTCAAGTTTCTTAAGAGCTTCAGTTTCTATCTTAATAAGCTTGGTAAGTGGAATGCCGGTGGTCTGATTAATTACCACAGCAATGTCTTCAGCACTAATACTTATTTCTTTTTTCTTACCTTGTTTTTTATCAAGCTCTGCAATTTGCTTTTCTAATCTGCTCGCCTCGGCCTTTAGTTTGGCAGCGTGCTCAAAGTCTTGATGATACACTGCATCATCTATCTTTGCGGTTAAAGTTTCGAGTTTCGCCTGCAATGTTCGTTGTGGTTTGCTCGTACCTCCCTTGGCAATGCGTGCCTGTGCAGCCGCTTCGTCGATAAGATCGATAGCTTTGTCGGGCATAAATCTATCACTTACATACCGTTTAGCCAGTTTTGCAGCTTGTTCGATAGCTTCATCCGAGATTACGACATGGTGGAATTCTTCGTAGCGTGGTCGCAAACCCTGTAAGATTTCGATAGTTTCGTCTATTGTTGCTTCTGGTACTTGTACTGGTTGAAAACGTCGCTCTAAAGCAGAATCTTTTTCGATGTACTTACGATATTCTTCGAGCGTGGTTGCGCCAATGGTTTGTACCTCACCTCTCGCGAGAGCTGGTTTTAAAATGTTGGCTGCATCAATAGCCCCTTCTGCAGAGCCTGCCCCTACTACGTTATGAAGCTCATCGATAAACAAAATAACATCATCCGCACCAGAGGCTTCATCGATAATTTTCTTGAGTCGTTCTTCAAATTCACCCCGAAACTTGGTACCTGCAATAACCGATGCCATATCAAGCATCATAATTCTTTTACCAAGCAATAATTCGGGTACATCTTCTTCGACAACCTTGGTAGCCAAACCTTCAACAATAGCAGTTTTACCAACTCCTGGTTCGCCAATTAAGACAGGGTTATTTTTTGTACGACGATTCAGGATTGAGATCATACGAGCCAGCTGCGCATCTCTTCCAACCATTGGGTCAAGCTTACCATCGCGAGCTTTCTGAGTAAGATCAATACTAAAGTGATCAAGTGCAGGAGTCTTTGAGGCCTTACCTCCTTTTCCATTTGGTTCATTGTGCTGAGCAAACGTATGTGGCTGATTAGCGAGGCTGTTTTCGACATCAGCTCGTAGTTTACTTGGATCAATTTTTAGATCGTGCAAAATAGTCTGCGCCCGTGAGTTCTTTTGACTCAGGATTGCAAACAGAAGATGTTCGGTTCCCGCATACGCTTGGCCATACTCTTGAGCCATCCGCAAGGCTAAGGTAATAGTTTTCTTTGCGGTTTCTGACAGATCAACTACACCCTGAGGTGTTGAAGTTGGTTGCCCAAACAAGCCAGGATTTACTTTTTCGAGACTTACACCCGCTTCGGACAATAGCCGAGCACCAAGTGAATTTTGCGTTTTAACAATACCTAAGAGAAGATGTTCGGTTCCTACATAACTTGCTCCTGTCTGCAGTGCTAATTGGCCAGCAAACTGAAAAGCTAATTTTGAATTTTGGGTAAATCTTTCAAATACTTCCGGAAAATCTGTATCCATAACATCCTCCTTCTATGGGGTTACTTATCTTCTTGCGGTTCGCTCTCTGTTTTTGTGTCTTCTGTATCTTCAGCTGGTTTATCAGTAGCTGAATCTTCTTCGGTAGCAGCACTGAGTAGTGAGTCTTCAAGATCTTTTGTATTTACCTTCTTTGGTTCATCAACTGCATCTGCGGTTTCTTCTACATGTGCTTCGTCAGCTCCATCAATGTCTACGCTCCATCCGGTAAGCTTAGCGGCGAGACGAACATTTTGTCCTGATTTACCAATTGCTAAGCTCAGCTGATCTTCTGGAACTTTTACCGTTGCTTTCTTTTCTTCTTCGTTAGTCTTTACTTCAATAACTTTTGTAGGACTAAGGGCTGATGCAATATATTCTTTTGGATCTTCGCTAAACGGAATAATATCGATCTTTTCATCTCCAATTTCATTCATAACTGCTTGCACTCGAGATCCACGACCTCCAACGAATGTACCAACTGGATCAACGCCTTCAGTATTACTTTTAACTGCAATTTTTGTGCGAGCACCAGCTTCACGAGCGATATTAACAATCTCTACACTTCCGCCAGATATTTCAGGTACTTCCATCTCGAAGAGACGACGAATCATTTCTGGATGAGTACGGCTTACTACAATTTGTGGGCCTTTTAGTGTTTGTTCGACACGAACTACATATACCTTAATTCTCTGACCAGTGTAATAACGTTCATTCGGCAATTGATCATTTGGAAAAAGCACACCTACCGCATGACCAAGATCAATATAAACATTTCCACGTTCTACTCTTTGCACTGTACTATTAATAATCTGACCTTCTTTGTCTGAGAATTCCGTAAACACAACTTCTCGTTCAGCTTCGCGAATACGTTGCATAATTACTTGCTTAGCAGTCTGAGCGGCTACGCGACCAAAATCGGTATGTGTTTTTTCTTCGTACTCCACCATTTCTCCAACTTTTACATCTGGATTAATCTTTTTGGCGTCTTCTAGTGTCATTTGGAGATCTTCAAAACCTTCATCAATCTTCTTCACCACCTCTTTGCTAATAAAAATACGTGCTGCTCCGGTACTTGGATCGAGTTCGGCACGAACTTCTTGGTCTTTGTCACCATAATCTTTTTTGTAGGCAGCAGCCATAGCAGCAGCAATAGCTTCTAGTACAGATTCTTTGCTGATGCCTTTTTCTTCACAGATTTGTTCGATGGCTGATATAAATTGGTTTTGCATAATGTTATTTGTCCTTTTCTATTCAATTGTTATTCAGTTGTAGTTAGCGTCTGAACAATAAAGAGCCGGTTGTTTTTTGTTTTAAAACAGTTCCGACTCCTTTCTTAGTGTTCAAACTATGTCTAAATTATATAAAAATTAGCACTCTAATGTCAAGAGTGCTAACGAAGTTTTTTTAAATCTCAACATTTTGCAAATGATCGATTTCAGGATTATTAATATCACCTGAAACAGTAATGACATCTAACCTTGGTTGTTGCCTGGCAAGTTCTTGGTTTTGGCTCAGCCAATATTCGGCAGATAGCTGCATCCGCCTAAATTTATCTGGAGTTATAGCCCCCACTGCACCACCAAAATCACTTCGGCGACGATATTTTACTTCAACAAATACTAGAGTAGTTTTGTTACTCGCAATAATATCAATCTCACAAAACCGATCTTTATAATTGCGCTGTACTATTCTGTAGCCAATATCTACTAAATACTTACACGCAAGTGCTTCGGCATTATTTCCAACAAAAGTAGTATTCTTCATTTGTTATTATTATATTTATCAATTAAATAAAGTTCGAGCAGAAGCTTTTTCGGTGTAGATCTGTAAGCCCATGTTTTCTAATAGCTTCTGTATGCACCTTCGTACCATACCCTACATTTGTCTCGTAACAATATTGTGGATACTGATCGCATAACCTATGCATGTATTCGTCACGTGCAACTTTTGCTAAAATACTCGCCGCAGCGACACACGCCACATCCCTATCAGCTTTAACTCGAGTTTGGCACATATCAAAATCTGCTAAATAATTCATTGATCCGTCTAGAATTACCTGACTAACTTCTAAATTCATTTCTTCTAAAGCTCGTAAATATGCCTCGCGTAAGCTCCAAGCCAACCCAAATGTATCAATTTCGGTATTCGTTACCCAACCTAAACCATAACCTACGGCTTTTTCTTTTACTAAATAATCTAATTCTTCACGTCTATGCGCAGAGATTAATTTTGAATCACACAACTTTAGGCGAGAATGTTTAGGTAAAATAACAACTCCCGCCACTAAAGGTCCTGCCAGTGCACCCCTGCCAACTTCATCAATCCCTGCTACTAATAACGCCCCATTTTTGCGAAGCAGATTCTCTGTTTTATAGCCTGCTGTTTGCATAGTTCTCCACTTATTTATCTGTATTATACGCCTTTTATTGTAGCAATGATTTAGTTGACGTATTTTAATAATAATGCTAAAATTTATCTGTTCGCAACCCGCCCGATAGCGGTGTACCCTACAGGAGAAAAGATGGGATTAATAATCGTCGTAGATGATATTCGTTTGTCAGCTGACAAACGAGCAGTGCATTGTGGTAATACTGATACAGCAATTCAGCTATTCGAAGAATCGCTCAGTCGTGGCGAAGAGATTGACCAACTCTGGCTTGATTATGACATGAGTGAAACTCGTGGTATAGGTTGGAGAACAACCATACCACTCGCTCATTGGTTAATTGAAAACCAACAGAGTCGTACTCCGTTGGTCATTCATCAAATTTTTGTTCATTCTCGCCATAATCATGCAAAAAATCTAATAGGACTACTTACCCCATACTTTGCAGTGAGTGGCGGTACATTGCCCGACTCTATGTGGTGGGAACAGCCTACAGAAGATGAAACAAGGGGGCAGGCATGATTACCATTGGTTTTGTCACTTCAATCAAAGATCCGCTCAACACCTAACCTGCTGAAGAAGATCCTGACCGTGGATATGATGCTCTTCGTGTCTATACAGTCAGGGCTTACGAAGTAGCATCAATGGATAACAACTGCATTGTGCTAAGACTTAAGGACAAAAGACATCAATCCACCAAACTGTTGGTGTTTCACGGTCCAAGCGATGAGATGGAACCTCTACTCGATTACGCCGACAATCTACTCAAAAGAAGTGCGTAAACGATCAGTTGCAAAGCGGACAGATCAAGATCACCCTGATTGAACCAAACTGATAAAGAAAATTTCAGTTTATACCCCGACCACTGTCGGGGTTATTTATATGTTGACTTTTTATAGTTTTTATGCTAATATACCTTTGTTCTAAGTCGCACATCCACATCTCCCCCGGAGGAAACATGATCAACCGAAGACAAGCTCGTTTCGACAGCAGTGGCCATGAGCACGAACCGCTCATCGACAAGGTGAGTGAACTTTGTGCCTTACGCAGTCTGATCCAATATGAGTTGGGTTATGGTGGTGTCATAACCAATCTTTCCAGTAGCGAGGTTGAAGTTCGAACCAAGGTACTAAACAAGACCGACTTCACCATCTTCACAGGAGAGCCTGAAGAGATGAAACGACTGGTTCGAGTTGCTGCCTTCCATTCCCAGATGCTTGCTCAGCTCAGCCCCTCCGCGTCGGCTGACGTAGTGCGCGAACTACTTGGTGATCAGGCAGGCAATCCGTTCCTGTTCACCAACCTGGCGCCGCTGGTCATAGGCAACTCTGCCAAGCTCACGTTCTGTGTAGCACTGGCAGAAGTTCCCGAAGAACGACTCGAGCAGTTCGCGCGCGTCGGCTGGGATGATCTGTTCGCCGCCTTCGAGATGGCCGAGGCCGATGGCCTCAGCTTCATCGAAGTGTTCAACCTGCTCGTAGAGGCATAGTGTTACAAAACATCTGAGAGTAAACAATGTAAATAATGTGCAATGAACAAATAAGGCCCCGCTATTAGCGGGGCCTTCATCTATATATAATTCTAATTATTTCTTATCAGCTTTGTCTACACCTTGTTGAAATTCTTCAGCAGCTTCTTGCTGTTCATCGTTGCCATCAGAATTTACTTTTTCATCGACTGGAGCATCTTTTGGTTCATTATCACTAGCAGGAGTGGCATCATCTTCTGCAGCTTTTTTGTCTTCAGACTGAGCAACTTCTTCGGTGCTTTCTTCGACCTGTAGAGCTTCATCATTTTTAGCGTCTTTGTCTGCGGTAGCATCAATATCTTTTTTAATTTCAGCTTGTTCTTTTTGTGCTTCTTTAGTTTTACCTTCGTCTTCAGCAATTTGATTAGCAGTACGGTTATCTGCAACGTTAGTAGCTTCTTTATCGAAGCCCATTTCTGCCAAACGAGCAGATTTACCACTTCTATCTCGCATATAGCTTAGAAATGCTCGACGTACTTTACTACGTTTCACAACTTGAATCTTCTCTACATTAGGAGAATGTACCAACCAGCTCTTTTCTACACCAATACCTGAGGCAATCTTACGAACAGTAATAATAGCTTGCAGGCTACCTGCTTTACTGTACCGAATAACAAGGCCTTCGAATACCTGAATACGGCTCTTTTTACCTTCGGTAATTCTCTGATGTACCCGAACAGTATCACCTGAGTGAATTTCTGGTAACTTGGCCTTTTTCTGGCTGGCTTCTAGGGTTGCGATAGGATTCATAACCCAAATAGTGTAGCACATCTGGTATACTCTGGCAATAGTATTTAGCCATCTGGTAATGTAGTGTTCTAACCAAATTAAATTCTCTGTAATTAGTTGACTTTTTGCTGTTTTATTGATATAATACTGTAGTTCTCAATCGAGAAGATTGACAGTACCCGAAAGGTTCCCAGATGAGCAATGGCATGCAGGTTCGAGTTCCGTACTCCCCACACAACCTCACGATGTGGGTAGATGAAACCAAGGAGAAAGCACCAAAGCTCCGGTTCAAACCTGGCATGGTGTTCGTTTACGAAGGCGAGATCATCTTGGTGCAGGCTGCCTTCAGGTTGCAAAAGGATGACAGAGAGTGGCTGTACCAGTGCAATGTCCTCTCGCGAAGTGTAGATGAAGAAGCCAAGAGGCAGGCGCTATTGCGCGTTGCACACTATACACCACAGAGCGATCCTTCGCCGGTGGTGTACTGGTTGTTTCGTAATTCGCTCGATGCCTTCACATATTTCGGTTATCTCCCGCACATCGGCGATGGTCGAATCCTCTCCAACAAAGAATTGATTCAGATGGGTGAGCGTCTCATCGAAACACCGGTACCTGTCGAGTAATTTAATACAGGGGGAGTTCACGCTCCCCCGTCCACCAGAATATTTGATATAATTCAAATATTATGGTGGGAATAACATCCCGCTTAGTACCTCACTCCCTACTCCAAAGGAGTAACAATGGCTATCCAAGATAGATATGCCTATGTCGCAAGTGATGATCCATGGCTAGGTCGCCAAGCTGCGGCTTACCGTGCTCATCAAGCGAGTAGAGGCAAACAAGCTCGACGCCAGCGTGCGCTTATTCGTATCGAGACAAACTTGATCGAAAAACAAGCCGATCTTGCACTACTTGTGAATCGTTGCAATGAAATTATTCGAGAGCTCGATTCTGGAGAAATGTACCTTGCCGAGCGAGATTCTCTGCTGATTCGTATGCAAAGAGCGCAAGATGAAATTAAGCTCCTTCGCCAACAGATTAGTAGCTTGCAAAAAGAGGCACAAATTCTGCGTAGCAGACTCAGATAATTATGATATTTTTTACCGAAGCGCTAGCTTCGGTTTTTTATTTACGAAGAAACGGGAGTTGGTTTTTTCTTAATGACCACATTCGTTTCTCCCACAATCTCAATCAGCCCCGCAATTAAGCTTTCTGATCCGTCAATTCCACCTGGTAAACGTAAGTTCTGAGCTGTAGCAGCGAAGTGAAGCATTATCGGCACACTACCTTTGTGCGCTTCTAAGTGTCGCTTAATACGTAGAAGCTTTTCTCCCTCTGTAGTAGATTGTAGGCTAATCGTAATACTTTCGATATTATCATTCGGCAAATCTTCTTGAGGAGTAGCACCCTCTATAGTTTGTTCAGGAGGTGGAAACATGCGAGCAGTTTCGGCTACCGTTGGTTTAACATTGTCGGCAAGAATTTTTAGTTCATCAACTAATTTACCTTCTCGATCTTTGGCATTAATTTTTCCGGTAATAAGTACTACACTATCTACGGCCAAGTGGTCTTTGCTTTTTTCCCATACACGCGGAAAAACTACTACCTCTACATCACTATCGAGGGTTTCGAGTTGCACAAATGCCATTGCGTCATTGTTGCGGGTATATATTTGGCGCATTCCCGTTACAATACCTCCAATAGTAATTTCGGCACCATCGTCCATTTTCGAAAACTTAGCAATACTTTGTGTCTTAGATGTTAGATAATTACGAAAATCATCAAGCGGGTGACTACTTACAAAAAGTCCCATGAGTTCTTTTTCCCACATAAGATGAGTACGTGGATCAACTTTGCCACTCGGTGGAACTAGACGAAGTGGTGGTGTATCTTCTGGTTTTCCCATCGAACCAAAAATATCTATTTGTCCACTGAGCGCATTTTTTTGTAGTCTACTTGCATAGCCGGTAATAATTTCGACACTTTCGAGTAGCGTATCTCTATCTCCCATGCCATCAAACGCACCACATTTTATTAGAGATTCCATAACTTTCTTATTAATCGCACTTGCATCGACTCTTTTACAAAAATCTTCTAAGTTTTTAAACCTACCACCCTCTTTACGAGCAGCCAAAATAATCTCAATTGGTGCAGAACCAACATTTTTTATTGCACCTAATCCAAATCGAATGTTTCCGGTTTCTGGTACTACTGCAAATTCAGCAAAACTTTCATTTATATCTGGTGGCAAAAGCTCGATTCCCATCTTGCGGCATTCGGTTACTTCAATAGCAATTCTGTCTAAATTTTCATGATCAGATGTAAGCAGAGCTGCCATAAAAGCTGAAGGATAATGCGCTTTTAAATACGCAGTCTGCACACTAATAAGCGCATAACATGCTGCGTGAGATTTATTAAAACAATACGCCGCAAAGTCTTCAATACTCTTCCAGAGATCATTAATAAATTTCTCTTCTACTTTGCTTGTTTTAATTGCTCCTTCTACAAATTCTTGCTTCATCTTAGCAATAACTTCTGGTATTTTTTTACCAATCCCTTTACGTAAGGTGTCGGCTTGCCCACCAGTAAAGCCACTTAAGTCTTTTGCAATTTGCATAACCTGTTCTTGATACACAATAATTCCATAGGTGTTTTCGAGTGCATCTTGCATCTTTGGATGACCATAGGTAATAAGACTTGAGTTATGTTTTCTATTAATAAAATCTTCTATCCACTGCATTGGACCTGGTCGATACAGTGCAACCATTGCAATAATATCTTCAAATCTATCGGGCTTTAGATCACGAATATAGCGCTTCATTCCGGCTGATTCAAGCTGAAAAACACCAGTAGTATCACCTCGACTCAATAGTTCGTAAGTTTTTTTATCGTCTATTGGTATTTCATTCACATCTATGTCTTTGTTGTATACCTTTTTGATAATACGAAGAGTGTTTTTAATAACCGTTAGGTTAGAAAGGCCCAAGAAATCAAATTTTAAAAGTCCTAACTCTTCTATTGGATTCATGGAATATTGGGTTGCTACTCCACCCTTACTCGCACGTGTGAGTGGTACATATTCAACTAAATTTTCTGGAGCTATTACTACACCTGCGGCATGAGTACCGGCATTACGAATCGTCCCCTCCAGCTGCATAGCAATTTCTATAACTTCTTTCGCTTTTGGATTGTTCGTATATTCTGCCTTTAATTCTGGATTGTCTACAATCGATTTCTTGAGCGGTACATGTCTTCCTTGAATAGGTGCCGGTATTACTTTAGCAATTGCATCAACTTCACCGTACGGCAAACCAAGTACTCTCCCAGTATCACGCACAGCATTACGTGCAGCCATTACTCCAAAGGTAATAATCTGTGCTACTCGTTCTTGGCCATATTTTTCGGTAGCATAATTAATAACTTCTTCTCGCCTATCATCAGCGTAATCCATATCGATATCAGGCATACTTATACGATCAGGGTTTAAAAAACGTTCAAAAAGAAGATCGTATTTTAGCGGATCGAGTTCGGTAATAGCAGTAGCATAGGCAATGATACTTCCGGCTGCCGAACCACGACCTGGTCCACAAACAATACCTTGGGCTTTACTCCAATTTATTAAATCCGAAACTATCAGCATGTAGCCTTCATATCCCATATCACCAATTACACCTAGTTCGAATTCAATCCGTTCGAGTACTTCTGCTGGAAGCTTGGGTTTAACTTTAGCCTCAGTAAGATTTTCTCCTTTCATGTCTGTGTAACGTTTTGCTGCACCAGCAAATACCATTTCTCGTAAAAGAGATTTTTCTGTTTTACCTTTTGGAACATCTGGAAAACGCGGGATTAAAATGCGACCGAGTTCAATTTCTATTTCGCAACGTTCTGCGATTTTTACGGTATTGCTCACCGCTTCTGGAACGTCTTTAAAAAACTCGGCAAAATGACTACCCGGTTGCACTGAAAGGTCCATTTCGAGCTTCATGCGTTTAACATCATCTACCGTACTGCCGGTCTGTACACAAAGCAAGATATCATGTGCGTAGTGTTGATCAGAAACCGAGTAGTGAGAATCGCCGGTTGCTACTAAATTTAATTCTAGCTCTTTGGCAAGCTTCTTTATTCCCTCATTTACTTTCTGCTGAAATTCTTCGGTATGTGGCTGTAATTCTAAAAAGTAATTTTCCGAGCCAAATACACCCTTATACCACTGTGCGGTTTTTTTTGCCTCTGCATAATTGTTATCAAGTATTTTGCTGCCTAGCTCACCACCTGCACACCCAGAGAGGACAATAATTCCTTCTTTATATTTTTCTAACAGATCATGATCAACACGTGGTTTATAGTAAAATCCTTCTAAGTTTGCTATCGTACTCAGCTTCATTAAATTTTTATACCCCTGCATGTTTTCGGCCAATAGGGTTAAGTGAAACGGTGTTCTGTCTTCGGCACTATTCTTATCTAAATGAGTTCGGGGTGCTACATACGTTTCGATGCCGATAATAGGTTTAATACCCTTTTGTTTACAGGCTTTATAAAACTCAATTGCACCAGAAAGACTCCCATGGTCAGTTATTGCACAGGCATACTGACCTAAGCTTTCGATATGATCAACTAAATCTGGTACTTTTTGGAGACCATCGAGTAAACTATAGTGTGTGTGAGTATGTAAATGCACAAAATCAACAAAACCCTTTTCCGTGCGGGTTTTGTTAATTACTTCATTTTTACCTATCTCTATAGCGTCTGCCATTACCCTCCTCAATGTATATCTATTTTACCACGATCGGATTAGACACGAACAAAGAGACGAGGTTAACATTAATTTGTTTGTGTAGCTGCTCCAATTTGTTGTAAGATATGGCCGATATATGGTAACCCGCCAAAATATGTTACGAGAAATCCAATAATTACAATTGCAATCGCTGCACCAATAACACCAGCTAATCCACGTACAAAACCAGTTTGAAAATTTAGCCACCACAGCTTTTTCTTATTTCGTAGTAACTCATTTATTTCATTAAGCCCAAGACTCGAACTAAGTGCTTCAGCGTCTTGTTTGGTTTTTTCTTTTTGAGTCGTCACTACTAAGCTATTTCTTAGTAGGTTTTTTTACTGGCCGTTTCGTTTTCTCGGCAGCACGTTCGTTGGCTCTTTGTATACGAGTAGCTTCTTTCTTACTTGTTTCATAGACTCGTTTTGATGATTCAGCAAGTTCTAGAGCTAATTCAGCAGCCTGATGTGTGAGTACTTTAGTTTCTTCTGCAGCAACTTTTCCAACTTTTTTAGAAGATTTAGAAAGTTCAGCACTTTTACGCGCAAGCTCTGCTGCAAGTTTTTCTGCTTGTTCAATCTTTTCTTTGGTAACTTTGTCGCCTGTTTTTTTTGCGGTATTAATTTTGGACTGAAGTTCAGCTTGTGCTTCTTCGCACCGTTTTTTTAGATCTTCTCTGGTTTCTTTACCACTTTTTGGCGCGAACAATAAAGCAGTCGTTCCGGCTACTAAACCGCCAATAATTACTCCTTTAATAAATCCTTTTTCTTTACTCATCGCTTTTCTTCTTTTTTCCTTTAAAAGCACCGTGCAGGTACTTTTCTATCATAACTGCAACAATACCAGGATTAACTACGGTACGACGAACTTCATCGACTAATTCAGAAGCAGAATCAGCACTTTCTTGCACTTTCGTAGCAGCAATTCTGACTTGCTTAAGTGCCTTTACTAACATAACTAAGAAAATTACTGTATAAATTATCAGAATAATAAGAGCGATCGAAACTAAAGTAATAAGTACTATCAATAATGTGTTCATTTGTGCTCCTCACTAACGTTAAGTATATCTTTATACTACCACTTATATAGAGAAAAGCAAAATTATTTATGATGTTTGTTTATCTTATAATGTATTGCCTGGAGCACGTCAGCACGTTGCATATGTTCATATGTTGCTTCGTCACGTTCGAGCAATATCCATTCATTGTCATCTACGACTGCATTAGGTACTACATGTAGATTGCCTTGTTTATCAATAATCCTTGTTTTCTTTACATCCATTTCAAGTATATATCCCTCAGCACGTTCATCTTTCGCACCAACAATTACTTTATCGCCAATTCGAAAATCATGATCACTACTAAGTTGTAAACCAGACAGAAGATCTTTTACTGTTGGTGTTATTCCTTGTGATATACCAAATGAAAACGCCGCAGCTAACGCACCAACCGTCAGTGCTATATTGGTGAGTCCAAGAATTTGCAATGTTCCAATACCAAGTAAAACCCATAATATACTTTGTACTATTATTTGTAATATCTCTTTTAAACCGAAAGAAAATTTTACATAACCAAGAATGCGCTCAAATAAATATGAGAGTAACCGAATAAGAATAACACCAATAATTGCAAACAATACAGCTCGAATAACTCTTGGTCCGAACGAAACAAAACCAGTACTTAACTGCTCGAGTGCACTTTGCGTATTTATAAAAACAAAATTATTCATTGGGGGATATTATTACTGTTCTTGTAATAATTTTAGCACAAGAGCATTGGCCTTGCCGGGATTTGCCTGACCTTTTGTGGCCGCCATAACTTGACCCACAAAGAATCCAGCTGCTTTTTCATTACCCGATTTATAATCGGCCACAGCCTGAGGATTTTTCTCTATAATTGCTAAAATTATGTTTTCAATTTCAGAATCGTCACTCATCTGTGTAAGACCTTTTTGAGATATAATTTCATTTGGTTTTTGTCCAGCAATTACATCGGTAAAAATTTCTTTTGCAGTTTTAGAAGAAATACTTCCGTCTTCGATTAATTTAATCAAATCAGCCAAATGTTCACCGGTAAGTTTTGAATCAGATTCGCTATGTTCACTCTTCCAGGCCTGATAATCACCAACCAACCAGTTAACTATCTTCTTCTCGAGCTTTGGATTAGCAATACTGTTTTTGGCATCATAAAAGATTGTACGAGTCTGAACTTGACCAACCAAAATATCTTGTTCGTCTGCATTCAGACCAAGCTGTAATAACTCTCTGCGAACATTAATTGGTAGAACCGTTTGTTTAATTTCATCTTGAACTGAATTAATAAATTCTTCTCTCAAATTAATAGGAGGGATGTCTGGCTCTGGAAAATATCGATAATCATTTGCTTCTTCTTTACTGCGTTGAGACACCGTTTGGCTCTTTGCGTCGTTCCAACCACGGGTTTCTTGGATTATTTTCTCACCACTCTCTAAAACCTCTATCTGACGCGCAATTTCGTACTTGAGTGATCGCTCGGCATTACGAAAAGAGTTGAGATTTTTTAGTTCTGTTCGAGTGCCCAGCTCATCAGTGTCACTCACCGAAACATTTAAATCAAATTTAAAGTTACCATGTTCCATATCACCGTCACTTACTCCTAAAGTAGTGGCAATCGCATATATTTCTTGCAGATATCGTTTTGCTTCAACCGGACTATGCATATCTGGTTCTGAAACGATTTCTACAAGTGGTGTGCCAGCTCGATTAAAATCTACCAGACTATAATCTTTACCGGCCGGATGAGTTGATTTCCCGGCATCTTCTTCTAGGTGAGCATGGTGAATACCAACCTTTTTAAATTCGTTATCAACAAGTATTTCAATATGCCCCTCTCCAATGATTGGTTCGCGCATTTGGGTAATCTGGTATCCTTTTGGACTATCTGGATAAAAATAGTTCTTTCTATCAAAACTCGTAGTATCGGCTATTTTTGCATTTAAGCCGTAGCCAAGACGAATTGCCAATTCTACTGCGCCTTTATTTACTACTGGTAGGCTACCTGGAAAAGCTAAACAAACAGGACACACATTGGTATTAGGTTTGGCGCTGCGACTATTATTATCGCAACCGCAAAACATTTTACTCTTAGTAGCAAGCTGGACATGAATTTCTATACCGATAGTTGGAGTGTATTGTTTTGACACTACAGACTTACTCCTAAATCTCGTATTGCTTGGCCAAGATCGGCAATTGCTTGTTTAAACTGTGGTGCCACAACATCGTGTTGAATTTCGTGTGCCATTTGGTTACGCAGTTTGTGTGCTGTCCAGACTGCATTTACATTATTAAATGCCGATCCTCCACTCTTTAGGCGTTCTCCCATTGTTTCGCCCGAGAAACCTTTTTGGATCATTACATAATCAAGTAATTTATCAGCTTCTATGAGTGCATTCTTTAAACCAGCCGCGCCAGAGTTTTGCATAGCACTAATTTCATTCCATTTGTTTTTTACGAGCTCACCATCTACCCCACCATTGGTTGAATTCTTTTCTGATTTTATACCGTTTACCTTATTTGGATTGAATGTTCTCTTATCAGTAGCTTTGCTCTTCATGAAGAAATAGATAAGCAAGCTAATAACTACTACTGCAACTATTAATGAAATATAGCTCATAATTTCGGTCTCCTTTGATGCCAGTCAGAATTTGCTTGAATTTGTTTTGCAAGTGCGAGTACTGTAGTATCTTCTCCCTGTCGTCCGATTATGTGTAATCCAAGCGGAAGTTTTGTTGCTTCATCAAACCCAATAGGAATACTAATTGCCGGAACTCCAGCAAGATTACTAGATACCGTTAAGATATCTTCTTTATACATTTGTAGTGGATCTGTCTTTGCCCCGAATGCAAATGCCGGACTCAGCGTAGTAGGGGTAACTATTACATCGCACATTTTAAACAATTCATTGAATTGCTTACATAATAACGTTCTTACCTGCATTGCTTTTTCATAATACGCATCATAATACCCGGCCGAAAGAGAATACGTACCGATCATATTTCGTCGTTTCACCTCTGGTCCAAAAAATTCATCCCGGGTTTTGGTATATGTTTCGTTGAGACTGGTAGCTTTTGCACGGGCGCCATACCGTATACCATCATATCGTTCTAAATTACTACTAATTTCTGATGGTACTAAGACATAATATGCTGCTAGAGCAAGCTCGCTATCTGGTAATTCTATTTCTTTTACTGTGTGGCCGACTGAGGTAAGTAGGTCATTTGCAGTCTGCATGCTATCGCCGTCATATTCCTTTGCAATACCTACTGTAAGATTTTCTATTGTGTTCTCATCGCTACTGTTAGATTCAATAGTGGTTGAGTCCATACTATCTTTACCTTCAATTGTGTGTAGGACTATCTCAGCGTCTTCGGCATTACGCGTAATTGGACCAATACAATCAAAGCTACTCGCCATTGCAACTACTCCATACCGACTGACTCGACCATACGTGGGCTTAAATCCGATTACACCGCAATAACTCGCTGGTTGGCGAATAGAACCGCCTGTATCGGTGCCTAAACTAAAAATTCCAAAATCTGCCGCTACGGCCGCCGCACTACCTCCACTACTCCCACCAGGAACATGATTTTTATTCCACGGATTCGCAGTTTTTTTATAAGCTGAGTTTTCGGTACTTCCACCATGTGCAAACTCATCTTGATTGACTTTAGCAATCAAGATTGCGCCAGATGATTTAAGTTTATTTATAGCAGTGGCAGAGTGTGGCGGAATAAAGTTACGAAGAATTTTACTTGCTGCCGTAGTAGGTACACCAGCAGTTAAAAACATATCCTTTGCCGTATATGGAATTCCTTCAAGCAAACCAATCTCTTCACCTCGGGCAATTTTGGCATCAACTTTTTCTGCTTGTTTAAGAGCATTTTTCTTTCGAACAAACAGACAAGCATTAATCTTGTCATCGTACTTTGCTATGCGATCTAAATAGTATTGTACGAGTTCCTTTGCACTCACTTGTTTGTTTATAAGTAAATCGTGTGCCTGCTTTATAGATAAATATTCAAGTGTTGCCATTATAAAACCTTTGGCACCTTTATGTAGCCATTTTCTTGTTCTGGTGCATTCGCTAAGAGCTGTTCACGAGTTAACTGACAGTTTTGTACCTTGTCTTCTCGCCAAACATCGCTCAGGCCAGTTACTTGGTTGGTAGGTTCAATGTCTTCTGTATCTGTGGTCTGAATCGTTTCGACAAAATCTAAAATACTGCTTGTCTGTGTTGTAAGCGAGTTCACTTCTTTTTCGCTTAACCCAATTCGCGCGAGTCGCGCCACATGTTCTATTTCTTGTTTAGAGATCTGTGCCATTTGTCTTATTATACCTGATAAATTGTTTACAAAAAAGCAGCAAAAAAGGCGCTTCCCCCTTGGCGCCTTTCCTGCTGAATTTCATTATAGCGCATTGCCCCCAGGGCTACGCAAGCATTGCTATTTTACTTTCTTATAAAATGGCAAGAAATTCTTTCTCGTTCAATATTGTTACTCCAAGTTTTTTAGCTTTATCATATTTACTACCAGGTTCTGCTCCCACAACGACATAACTCGTATTTTTACTGACAGAGTTTACCGCGTCACCACCGAGCGAAGTAATTTTTGCTTGTGCTTCACTTCTACTCATACTTTCCATTGTCCCGGTAAATACCCAAGTTGTTCCACTAAATTTACCAGTCTTTTTCGGTGACGCATTTTTAACGATAACCCCAGCCTTAATAAGATCATAGACAAACTTCTGATTTTTCGTATTGCTAAGCCATGTAACTACACTTGCACCTACTACATTCCCAATTCCTTCAATTGTATCAAATATTTCTGGCTTAGCTTGTAAGAATTTATCTATGCTACCGAAATGCTCAGCAATATCAGAGGCCGTCTTTGCACCAACATGCCGAATACCAAGTGCATAAATAAATCGACCGAGCGTTACTGTGCGATGTTTGTCTATGGATTCAATTAAATTTTGTGCAGAGGTTTCAGCGAAACGTTCAAGCCCAATAAGATCGTCTTTTTTTAGCCGAAATATATCAACTGCGGTAACGATAAGACCTTCTTCCATAAGTTGTTGTAAGATTTTTTCGCCAAGCCCATCAATATCAAATGCAGATTTACTTACAAAATGAATAAGACCTTGCCACTTAACTTCACCATAATTTAGGTCCGCTAAGCGTGCTACGGCTTCACCTTCTGGACGTACAATTTTAATACCATTAAATTCTGTTGGCATAACAAATTTCTTCTCTTTGCCAGTGCGTAGTTTTATTATAGGTTCAATAACTTCTGGAATAATATCCCCAGCCTTATGGATAATTACTGTATCTCCAATTCTGAGATCTTTTTTTATAATTTCATCTTCGTTATGCAAAGTAGCACGACTTACCGTACTGCCGGCAACTTTAACTGGTTGCAAAACTGCATACGGCGTAACTGCGCCTGTGCGTCCAATACTTAAGCGTATGTCTTCAAGTACTGTAGTAGCAGTTTCGGCAGGATACTTGTAGGCTACCGCGCCTCGTGGGGCTTTACCGGCTACGCCTAATCCTTCAAAGTCTGCATTATTATTTATCGTAAAAACTAAACCGTCTGTTTGATATGGCAATTTTGTACGTTCTACTTCCCAGTATTGGATATAGTCTTCTAATTCTTTCAAAGTCTGACAAATTTTGTCGTGTGGTTCGACTTTAAAGCCTAACTCATGCGCTAAACTATGCTCATCTTGGTGAGTTATAAGCTCTGGTATATCCATCTCAACGGCATAAGCAATAAATTCTAATTTTCGTTGAGCAGCAATTTGAGGATCTAACTGTCGAATTGTTCCGGCCCCTGCATTGCGAGGGTTAGCAAATAGTGGTTGACCATTCTTTTCTCGCTCCCCATTAATTCGTTCAAATTCATTACGGGGAATAATAACTTCGCCGCGTATTTCAAAAAATTCATACACCCGTGCTGGTACCTTGTTGGATTTTCGAAGCCGTAATGGCACTGTTTGAATAGTACGAACAGTATGTGTGACGTCTTCGCCAACATGTCCATCTCCCCGAGTAATAGCACGGACAAAGACACCGTTTTCGTATTGCAGCGCCATAGCGAGACCATCCATTTTAAGCTCAGCATAGTATTCCAGTTGGGTTTTTTCGAGGAGTTTATGCATTCGCTTTTCCCATGCTTCGAGTTCTTCGATCGTAAATATGTCATTCAAGCTCAGCATCGGTCGTAAATGTTCAATACTATCAAATTTTGCCAATGCTCTTCCGCCGACCCGTTGTGTTGGTGAATCAGAAGTAATTAATTCAGGATATTTTTCTTCAATAGCACGGAGTTCTCGAGTTAAGCTATCATACACTTCATCACTCACCGCTGGATTATCTTTTACGTGATACTGATAACGATAATCATTAATTACTTCACGAAGTTCTGCGGCTCTTTTGCCAACTTCGGCTAGGCTGCCTGAATACGTTTCCATATACCTACTCCAAATCCTAATACAATAGGAAGAAAAATTGTTACTAATACACCATTCACGAGTGCTAACGCAATCATATTTTCACCAATAGCGGGTACTATATATGCAATACGTAGAAAAATTCCACTCCCGATAACAACAAGTGTAAATATCAGGAACCAATCAAGCAATAAAACCCAAAAACGTTTTTTTGTTCCAAGCCAACTTGCTCGCACCGAAGAGATAACACTTAGATCTGTTGAGGCTACGATAATACCTGCAATACTCAGACGAACTAATAGCCACACGGCTATTAAACAAAGTATAGCCCCTACAAGACCAAAAGGCAGAGCTACAACTCCAGCAAGGTAGATAACTGGCAATAACCCACCCAAGACAACAAAGAGCCCAACTAAGCCCTGAATAATTGTTACTCCGATAAACGGTAGAAATCTTCCACTAGAGGCTATATATGTTTGAGTCCAAGATGTATGTTTTAGGTTTGTTGGATTATTAAAAACAAAAAGTAGTGCTAAGCTTGCGTAAAGGCCCGCTAAGCTTGCCACGATACTAAAATCGGTTACTCCATTATCGAAACTTGTGACTCGTAAAATAGCGCCTGGTATGGCTACGATAGCCGAGATGATTAGAATCTTACTTAGGTTATTTTTTAAGACTAAAACTGTCTCGGCGAAAAGCGAGAGTGGGTTTAGTGATAGTTTTGTAGGACTATTTTTCTTCATACTTCTATTATAGTCGAGTTACGAGCAAACAAAAACCACACGTTACATGTGGCTCATGTTTATTGATAGATTTTCTAGAAACTTACGTCTGGAGCTTTCTTTATAGCTTCTTTTTCGCGCTCAGCAACATCATAAAAATCTCTTGGTTTAAAACCGAGCATGTTTCCGATCATATTCGTTGGAAAAACCTGTAACTTCATATTAAATGCACGAATGTTTCCATTGTAAAAGCGTCGACTGGCTTGAATCTTATCTTCTGTATCGGTAAGTTCTGATTGTAATTGCAAGAAGTTTTCGTTTGCCTTAAGGTCTGGATAATTCTCAGTGACGGCAAATAAACTTTTTAGTGTAGATGAAAGCATATTTTCGGCTTCTGCACGTTGTGCAAGGTCACCAGCAGGTGCCTTCATAACCGCCGCACGGGCTTTCGTTACTTCTTCTAAAGTCCCTTTTTCGTGTTTAGCATAGCCTTTAACCGTTTCTACTAAGTTTGGAATCAGGTCCAAGCGACGTTTTTCTTGTACAGTAATGTCACTTAATGATTCATCGGCACGTACACGTGCACGAACCAAGCCGTTGTAGGTTAGCCATAACCATAGCAGAATTAATATAACTAGTCCTAAAATAATCCAAATAATCATCAGTTACTCCTTTTACTTTTCTTATATATTAACATATTTAGTCCTGAAATTGTCTGGTTTTTAGGAGGTCGTCTAAAACATCTAGTTCGAGTGGGGCTTCTACTGATTCGACGAATTGTTTATTTGTAGATGTTTTGCTTGTTTCTCTCATCATTTTCTGCCAGGCTTCTTTATTGGGCCATCGAGCATATGCAATAAAAGTACCATCATTTAGTTTATGTAGGCTTGAACCAAAAGAACCACGTTCTTCATATATTTTGGTTGTACCCTTATGCCATACCTCTAAAAACTCCTTTTCATTACTATTTTCAAGAAGCCTCCAATGATAGACAACCGCAAACATTTATTTTTTCTCCGCAGTACAAAGATGTCGATATACGTACATATGTGCCATTACTGTGACAGGTAGAGTAATAACTAGACCAAGAAAAAGCGTAAAGATTGTTGCTAAATTGATTAACCCAAGAACAATTCCGAAGCCCAGCAGCCACCATTTATGTCCGTAGGTGATTTTACCACTTTCTTTTAATGCTTCGACGGGTTGAAGTTTTTTATCTACTACCAGGTTAAGGGTAAATTGGTATTTTATCGCCCAATAGATGCCGGGAATAATAAGAAGTAATAATCCACCGACAATAATAAGGCCAACCAGAATTGATGCACCTAAATATGTCCAAAAGACATTTTCTGAATTAAATAATTGTGCAAATTCGGCAGGCTTATCGTCGATCGTATTAAGCTGAATGCGAATTAATCCGATACCCGTCAGTATCTGTAGCCAGTACTGCAAGATAAGTAACCCCAAACTTACTAAGGTTACAACTGCAATTGTAGTAGTATTATGTGAACCTTGAATCAAAGAACTGGCTAAATTTCTCATAGATGATGGAATCCCTACCAGAATTCCAGCAACAACGAGTGAACCAAGTATTAAGCCAAATCTAGAAAAAGCTTTGTCCCAGCCAATTTTGAGAGCCGAACCAATTGTTAGTTGTGATTGCATAATGTCTCCTAATTATTTTTGTAATATTACTTTTGCTTAATAGCATAAGCCAACCACAAAAAAATAACAAATTTTAATAAGAAAAAACGGCTTATACAAACCGTTTTTTCTTGGTGGGTGATGAGGGACTCGAACCCCCGACATCCTCGGTGTAAACGAGACGCTCTAGCCAACTGAGCTAATCACCCATTGGTGCGGGTAGGGAGACTCTAACTCCCGGCCTCATCCTTGGCAAGGATGCGCTCTAAACAACTGAGCTATACCCGCTTATGTAACTTTTCTTGCAATGACGTGGTGGCGAGACTCGGAATCGAACCGAGGACACGAGGCTCTTCAGGCCACTGCTCTACCAACTGAGCTATCTCGCCTCGCTTCCGAGGAAAAGTTTTCAAGTAACGTTGAATATGATAGCAAATTTTACCACATTTTTCCACCCCTTTCTCTAAGGAAGAGAAACAGGTATAATATGCAAAGTTCCCCAAACCGAAACGGCGCGTTGGCCGAGTAGTTAGGCAAAGGTCTGCAAAACCTTGTACACCGGTGCGAATCCGGTACGCGCCTCCATAAACGGGCGGGTGGTGGAATTGGTATACACGACAGACTTAAAATCTGTTGCCTATATATGGCTTGCGGGTTCAAGTCCCGCCTCGCCCACCATAAAAAGATCTCTTCTAGAGGTCTTTTTTGTTATACTACATAAATGAGTGCAAAAATTATTGATGGACGCAAAATAGCCCAAGAAATCGCAAATGACTTAATAGCAGAAGTAAGTAGCCTTTCAACCAGGGGGACTGTTCCAAAGCTTGTCATTATTGGTATTAATCCTGACAAACGTGCACAGGTATATATTCGAATGAAGCAACGAAGAGCTGAAGAGGTCGGTATAACAACAGAATTTATTGATATAGCAGATAAAACCCCAGTTGAACAACAGAAATTTGTTTCCAATTTAGGCGAAGACACAACCGTACACGGAATTATTCTGCAACTCCCGCTTATGGGTTGGTATGATGTTCAGGATCTACTAGATTGTATTCCGGCCAATAAAGACGTAGATGGTTTAACAAGTATTAATCAAGACTTGCTAGAAACAGGAAACCCAAAATTTATTCCTGCCACACCCCTTGGAGTAATCGAGATATTAAAACAATCTCATATTTCTATAAACGACAAGACAGTTTGTGTAATTGGTCGAAGTAATTTAGTAGGTAAACCTTTGGCTGTTTTGTTTAAGCAAGCAGGTGCTAAAGTTTTAGTCGGACATAGACAGGTGGAAAATCTCACCAACTTAACTCGCCAGGCAGATATTGTAGTTGCTGCAGCTGGGTCACCTGGTTTAATTACTTCTGAGATGATACAAAATCATGCTGTAGTGATTGATGTAGGAATTAATGAAATAGACGGTAAACTTCAGGGTGATGTAGATTTTGAAAGTGTGAAAAACAAAGCAAGTATTATCTCACCCGTTCCTGGCGGAGTTGGGCCTATGACAGTTGTTATGTTACTCAGCAATGTTGTAAAAGCAGCAAAAAGCTCTACCTAAAAAGTAGAGCTATAACTATCACCGAGAAAAGTTTCTTCGTACTGCCACGTCCATTAATCCTTCCGTAGCAACTTCAACCTCAATTAGCATTTCCTTAAAGATATCCGGCCATATTAGCTCAAATATTTCTTCTGCCAAAGCTACAGGATCAACAGGTGCATATGAATTTTTTATAGTACGTATCATCTTGGGGCCAATTTCATCCCAAACTCTTTCTTTAATATTTTGTTCGATTGAGATGGGCATCATTTGCCTCCGTCGTCTGTGGTTGCAGGTAGTTAACTATTGGATTTCATTATGAGTTGTAAATATTCAGAAATAACCGAGTTAACTCCTCGAATACTTCCTTAGAGAATCCAGTTCTCTCTATGCAACCATTTAATCTCTTCTCTGCTAAAGCCGAGTCAAGACCGAACACATAACTACCATCAACAGGAACACGTAAGTACATTGCACCGTTAATGTGCCATTCTCTCAATGAATCACGTGCGGTTTGACTGTCACCATGCAATGGATGTTGCACTATGTAAAACCCACAAGTTGTATTGGAGCTGACACAAATGTCATTGACTCGTTTATAAACTGCGACACATGCTTCATCGTATCGTTTTCTTAGACTAAGGTCTGTATAACCCTTAAGTATAAGAAGAGAGAATATTGCATCAAAAATGTCATGCTGGAGAATTTCAACTTCTGCTCGATCGCTTGTTGTCATCACTATCCTACTCTCTTTATAGATATAGGTACCAAGCGGTATTATATACCTATACACAATCACCCACAATCAAAATTGATTAGGGGTGATTGGTGCGGACGAGAAGACTCGAACTTCCACAGCCTTTCGGCCACAAGCCCCTCAAGCTTGCGTGTCTACCAGTTCCACCACGTCCGCAAATTATTTATAAGTACTTCAACCAATGCATAGCTTCGACAGAACAGGGATAATTGTACCAGATTTCAGATAAGTTTTCGAGTATTAGTGGTTATACGACCCAGGCATATGATCGTCGAGGTGCTTCATTGAATATTCTTTGCGCATTTTTACCATTGCATCTTCGCGAGTCACATCAATTTTTACCCCAGGATTTAAAAAGTGTAGCGGATCAAATAAGTCTTTTATTTCTTCGAAAATCTTGTAGATTTTTTCACCAAACATTTCTTTTAAGTATACTCCACGCATAATACCGTCATTATGTTCTCCACTATTGCTTCCGCCATATTTTTTTATAAGCGCATAAAACTTATCCGAAAGATCAAAGACTCTAGCTCTATCGCGTAAATTTTTTAGATCCATAAATGGCTGAATATGAAAATGCCCATTCCCCGCATGCCCCCAAACAGCTACATTTATTTTTTCTTTTTCAAACAGTTCGTATGCATCTTTTAAAAACTCAGTAAGTTTTTCTGAAGGAACAATACCATCTTCTATAATTGGAAGCGCTTTTTTCGGGCCATCTACCTTCCAAATAACTGCTGCAGCTCCACGTCGTATGCGCCATAAATCGTCTTGCTGGTGCTTATCAACTGCTACACGAGTACTAGCAGCGTAATGTTCTAATATTTTCATTGCTTGCTTGCCTTTTCGTTTGCGTGTACCCGGCTTAATATCGTCCAATTCGCATAATAAAACAATCTCCGGAATGTTCTCTTCTGAAACGAGACCCTTTAGGGATTCTGGTTTATTCTTTTTAAGAAATTCAAGTAGGTTTTTATCCACCACCTCTAGAGCACTCGGATCAAGTTTGAGTAAATGCTGAACCGCTTCAGAAGCTTTATGAATACTATCAAAATATCCTGCCATTAACATTAAGTCTGGATTATATGGAGCAGTACGAAACGTCGCTTCGGTAACAATACCAAGTGTACCTTGACTGCCCACGATCAACTGACTCAAATCAAAGCTACCATCCTTTCCTTTCACATCCCAAATATCATACCCTGCGGAGTTTTTACTTACTTTTGGACGTGTTGTAAGGATTTCTTCCCAATTATCAGAAATAATTTTATCAAGCTCACGATATAAATGACCCTCAAAATCGGGTTGTTGTTTTTTCTTTTTTAATTCTTTTTTACTTAATCGATAAGTACTTACAACATCACCGTTACTTAACACAACTCGTAGTCCATTTACCCAATGTCGTGTTGTACCATATTTAACTGATTTTTCACCAGCGGCATTATTTGCAACTGCGCCACCAATACTCGAAAAATCAATGCTAGCAGGGTAAGGGGGGAGATAGTGCAAATGACTATGCAAAACGGTCTGCAATGTAGCATAAGGCATACCGGGCTGTACAGTAACACTGTTTTTCTGAATATCAACCAAGGCCTTCATGTGGGCTGGAAACGCAAGGATTGCACCAGACCCAAGTGCTCCACCACTCTGATCCGTTCCCTTCCCTCGAGCTGTAAGTCCGACAACCTTCCCTTCTTGGGCTTGCCAGTTTAAAAACTTAACCGAATTCACTACATCCATTTCATCACGAGGGTAAATAACAAATTCTGGTTTTATAGTAAAAATACTTCCATCGGTCGAGAAATATTCTCGGGCTGTTTCTGATGCAGTTACTTCACCACTTATTTGGCTCGCAAGATCTTTTAGTAGGCCTTTCATATGTAACAAGCATAACAATTTTACTGACTATTTCAAAGCGTTGTTTGATATTTTCTTTAAAAAGTATTACTATAAAACATAAGTAGTATCATTTCTATTATGGCAAATAAAGCAAAAACACACACAAGTTCAAAAAGATTTGCAAAAGCAAAGCAAAATAAATTCTTAATCGCTGCACTTGTACTCGTATTCTTAGTTGCTGGTGTTTTCTTAATTTACAACAGCTTTGCTAGTGGAATTCCCGTGTTTCGTACCGATCCAGATTATTGGCGTCCTCGTATTGGTAAATGTGAATCTGGTAACTTTTATCAAAACAAGAAAAACCCAACTCACTTTGGAGCATTTCAGTTCGATCTTGGAACATGGCGTGGAGCCGTTGGCGCAGAGCTTGCAGCCCAATATCCAAACCCTGCAGATGCTCCGCCAGCCATTCAAGATTTAGCTTTTAATAATACCTTTGCCCGTCGTGGTACACAGCCATGGAACGCTAGTTATCATTGCTGGATTAAAGGTGCAACTGTACCGGGAGCAGTCGAAGATCAGATAAGTAGTTTTGTTGCTACACCTGCAATTACACCGGTTACACCACCGGCTCGTCCGTTTGGTATCACATCTGGAAGTTATAATGTTGTGGTAAATGGTCGAGTTACATTAAATGATCAACCCATACTAAATGTCGTTTTAGCAACCTGTAGTGGCGATCGTACCGTTACAACCGATGCCGATGGAAGATATAGTTTTGCAGCACCGGTTAATACGAACTTTTGTATCCGACCCGTAAGTGGTATTCCTGCTGGCGCACAACTAACACGAATTGCAAATAATGTAGAACACGCCACAGATAGTACTTTCGAAAATCAGATTGCTGGAGTAGATTGTTATAAGCAATTCTGGTGCTTCTTAAGTCCAAGTTATACCTGGGATAGAAGTAGAGATTCAGGATATAACTTCTTCTATACAAAACCCTAGGTTCGCTGTAATAAATTAATCTCGTCAATTTGCTCAATCGGACTAACCTTAGGTTTCAATTCCTCACCCAATTCCACAACAGAAAGTCCCATGCGGGACTTCTTGTTTTAGTGTGGAATTACAGAATTTACTTAAACTTTTTGATGCGCTTGTGAATGGTCTATTGCTAGGCGCGCCTACCATTCGGTCAGTAACTTATATGAGAACGAGGTGATCTAATGATATTATTCACCGACATTCCCTGTTTTAATTGTTCCCGCACGCGCGTACCGGGCGACCATAACGCCTTTCTTACCAACGTGATTTTCAATGAGTTTAAATGTTCTTGGAGCTTCACAACCATTAAAAAGTTTTTTTCCTTTTCCGAGAATAATCGGATAAGTCATAAGACAGAGTTCATCTACAAGTTCATTTGCAAGGAGTAATTGCACCAACTTACTACTACCCCACACGTGGAGGTCAGGACCATTTGATTTCTTCAACTTTGTGATATCTTTCACGTTTCGCAGAAAAGTGGTATTTTGCCAGGAAGTTTCTGTCTTCGTAGCAGATAAAACATACTTCATATTGTCATTTATAAATGGCCAAACCTCACCGTGCTTGGGCCAATAATGAGACCAGATCTCAAATGTATATCCTCCTAGTAAGTATTCAACATTAGCCTTGAGTGCTGGACCAGTTACCAATCCTGCCGCATCATCGTCCATAAATGGCGCTTGCCAACCTCCGAATTCGAATTTAGCTGTCGGGTCTTCCTCTTGACCGCCTGGTGCCTGCATGACACCATCAATCGTTACAAATTCTTGGACAATAATTTTTCGCATACTACCACTCCTTTTATAAAACCATAATATCAAAAAAAGACCTTGCGGTCTCTTTTAATGTGTTAATGGTTAGTACGGATGAGAGGACAGCGCCAGATTTTCGCATTTGCTCAATCAGACTAACCTTGGGTTTCAAGTCCTCACCCATTTCCAAAACAGAAAGTCCCTTGCGGGACTTCTTGTTTTGGTGCGGATGAGAGGACTTGAACCTCCACGGGATTGCTCCCACTAGAACCTGAATCTAGCGTGTATACCATTTCACCACATCCGCTCACTTTGTGATTATATCAAATGTATTCTCTTACTATTTTGTTTTAGCTTTTGGTTGCAATGTTGTATTTAGATACCATTTTTGTACATCATAAAATCTATCGCTCGGTTCAGAAATCTTCTGTGCAGAAAATCCATGTAGCGTATCGCTCTGTGCGTAATTATAAAACGGTGTATACAGTATAATCGCAGGTAAATCTTTACTCCAGGCCTGCAAAAAGGCAGCATAGCGTGTTTGTCGATAATCAGCATCTTTAGCAATTCTTCCGGCCTCGAGCTGCTTATCTACTTCAGGATTGCTATAATTACTTACATTAAGGCCCGGGTCAGTTACTTGACTAGAATGCCAATAGCTATACACATCAGAATCGATACCTAAATCTTGACCATATAAAAGTACATCGTAATTACGCGGGCGAATAGCAGTTTGTTGGAGAGTGCCGAGGTCCATTTCATTAACTTCTACCTTAATACCTAATTTTTCCCATTGTGTTTTTAAGGCCTCCGCCACTTCGGCATAACTAGAATTCTTTAAGGTTGCGATGGTAATAGTAGTGTTATTTGTATTAGCTTGACCAATTTTCTGCATAAGATCTTTTGCAGCGGATAGATTATAGTCATAGCGTGGTGCATTTGCATCAAAACCACTATAACCGGCTAGAATAGGATATGGAACTGCAATGGCTTGATTATGAAGTTGATTACTAACGAGTGATTTCTTATCAGTTGCATATGCAAGAGCTTGTCGCATTCGCGGATCAGATAATTCGGGAGATTTCATATTAAAGAATGCCCCTGCATACGCTGGCATATTTAGGTGATGAATCGTAACACTATCTATCTTACTTACTTTTTCAAACTGCTGAGTATTACCTATCGCGAACCCCATTATTTGCTGTTTAGCATATCCATCAACATAATCATTCGAAGATGGATATTCAACAAAATTAAACTTAGTAATATTCGGCGCGCCAAAATAATATTTTTTGTTAGCTAACAATTCTATGGTTTGTAGATGAGGATCAAGCTGTGGCAAAATGTACGGTCCTGTTCCTACCGGTTTTTGATTAAACTCATGTGTTTTAAGGAGATTTGGTCTAACATTTTCGAGCAAATGTTTTGGTAATATTCCCAGGGTAGCATTACTAAGAAATGGCCCATAACTCGTTGGCAATGTAAAAACGATGGTTAATGGATCTATAACCTGATATCGAACATTACTCCAGTTTGCAGATTCTCCACTACGGGTGTCGGGATTTTGAACTCGAGCAATGGTAAATGCTACATCTTCTGCGGTAAATTTAGTACCATCATGCCACACAACATTTGGACGTAGATGGAACGTATAGGTCTTTTTGTCAGAACTAATATCCCAACTTGAGGCAAGGTCGCCTTCTATCTGTCGATTACTATTTACACGCGTAAGGCCCGAAAAAACAAGACGACTAACGTCACTGCTGCCTGGATTGTCAGTAAACAATGGATTAACGGTAACAACCTTATTACTAATTGCTTCTGCATATGTTCCGCCAGAGAGTGGTGCTGCAACAAGATAATGTGAATTTGCTGAAGAAATTTGACCTACTATTCCCCAAATACTTACCGTAACAACAAGAATCATGCAGATTATCATCCAACGAACTTCACCAAGTTTTTTCCATCCCCCCACAAGATGTCGGTTTAAATAATTACGAAACCAAACTTCCCATATATGAAAACTCCGCTTAAAGCGGCGTAAGCTCCGATTAGTTTTAAATTTTAGATAAGAGCCCATTGGTTTTTAGCGGACAACAAGTAGACCAACTAGACTTGCAACAAAACCAGTCGCTAGCGCTACTGTAAGATAAAATAATACGCGTTCAGCTCCGCGTTTTGTTCGGTAAAACCCACTGTCTCCGCCAAAAGCACTGCCCAAACCAGAACCTTGGTTTTGCAAAAGAATAACAATAATTAGCAGTGTGCTAGTTATGATTGTGGTTATGATTAATGCTGATCTCATACTTGTTCCTCTTTTAAAATAAATAAATCAATGCAATAGTTAGCGAGCCAAACGATTATTACTGCTCCAATTGCTGCCCATATGCTGTGTAGCTGAAAGGGTGGATAAATTTTGGTGGTAATCCATAACATTAGAGCGTTTACAATTAATGTAAATATTCCAAGTGTCAGTACAATTGCAGGAAGACTGATTATAACAACTAATGGCCTAATAAGAGCATTTACTACGCCGAAAATTAGACTGGCGATTAAGAGAATAATCAATCGATTCTGATAATCGACCCCAGGAATAAGTAGGCTTGCTAAAAATAGACCTACGCCATTTCCAATCCAGCTCCATATAAATCGTTTTAACACTTCGTTATTTTACCATAACAGACGGGTTTTTCCGAGAGTTTTGCATAAGTTTTCTCGAGTCTACTCGGGTGTAGTATGTTTTGTTTGCTCGAGAATCTTTGCAGTTAATTTCGGTCCAATAAAGTCTGAAATATCTTTTTCTGTAGCATCCATTACCGCACGTGCACTACCAAAATGTCGAATAAGTTTCTTCCTAGTAATTGGACCAATCCCTGCAATGTCTTCAAGTGCTGAGCTGCTGGTGCGCTTTTTTCGGACAAGGGTGTGATAACTCACTGCAAAACGATGAGCTTCATCGCGAATTCTCTGTAATAAATGAAGTAGAGGTGTACCTGGATCAAAATTTGTGAGAAAGAACTCTCCCTCCCTCCTACTTTTCGAACTAGCATTTTCTTTTGCATCATCAATATGCTGTACGATTGTTTCGTAACGCTTCGCAAGGCCAACAACTGGTACGGTAATACCATCATGAGCCAATTGCTGACGAGCAGCACTGAGCTGTCCTTTTCCGCCATCTACAATAATTAAATCGGGTTTACCCCATTTGTTATTACGCGACGAGAATCTTCGTTGTAATGTCTCGGCCATCATTGCAAAGTCATTAGGCCCTTTGGTACGCATTTTAAAGTGACGATACTCCTTATTGTCTGGGACACCGTCAGTAAACACTATCATACTACTTACTGCGTCTCCACCAGCAAAATTTGAGATATCATAACATTCGATTCTACGAGGAGTTTTACGTAATCCGAGCAACTGGGCTAATTCAATTAATGCACTATCCAGCGTAAGATCGAATGTTTCTTCTCGACCAAATACGATTTTTGTATGTAATGACTTTATCGCTAAATATTGGTTACGAACACCTGCAGCGGTTTCATAGTCTTTCGTTTTAGCCAAACGTTTCATCTCTTTTTCTAATTCTTTTAAAAGAGTGTCTGTCTTACCTTCAAAGATCAACATTAATCGTTTAATACCTCGTCGATATTCTTCTTGGCTCATATCTGGCAAGGGTGCTACCCCAATTTGGTATTCAAGTTTTGATAACTTAGTTTGCTTCGGTTTTGTATAGTATGGAAAAATCTTTCGCATGTAGCGCAAAGCTTGTTTTACTTGATATCCAGAAACAAAAGGGCCAAAATATTTACTTTTATCTCCGACTGGTCTTCGTACTAACGTGATGTAGGGATATTCTTCTTGCAAAGCAACTTTTATATAAATAAAGTTTTTATCATCGCGAAGCTCGATATTGTAGAGTGGTTTATGCCTTTTAATAAACTCAGCCTCTAAAAAAAGTGCTTCAATTTCGGAATCTGTTTCTATCCAGTCAACAACAGCGATATTGCTAACAAGTATAGGAGTTTTTACATCTCGATGTTTCTTCTGAAAATAACTATTAACCCTACGTTTCAGAATAGATGCTTTACCGATGTAGATTATCTTTCCTGTTGCATCTCGAAAGAAATATACTCCGGGTTTTGCAGGAAGTTGTTTTAATTTTTCTTGTAGGGATGTCTTCATCCCCTTATTATAGCCTTATTACACTATTTTTTTGGAGGTTTTGGTTGTTTCTTATGAGTAGATTTAGGCTGTGTTTTCTTTACAGGGTGTGGCGCTTGAGCAGATGAACTATGAGTCTGTGTTGAATTATCTACAGAATTTTGGTTTGTTTTTTGCGCGAGTTTAATAATATGTTGGTTGTATCGTCTAATTAACCATCGAATAATGAAGAACAAAATTACAATGATAAGCAGTACAAGTAAGATAAGTTTATATGGAATTACCCAGAAAGTAGTTACTGTTTCGAGTGGAGTTGAGTTAACACCATACGTCAGTTTCATTTTGGCAGTATAACGCCCAAACATCCACTTAGAATTAAGTGTTTCTTGGAATCGACGAATACTTTGTGGCAAGATACTGCGCGGAGGATCCTGTGGATTAGCTGGATCACCATTAACTCGTAATGTACCAGCGTTACGCCCAAGCATATCAGTTACTTCAATAGTGCCAGTTGGTTTAACATGAATGTTCCCATCGTTTCGAAGACGCTCTACAAAACTAATTGGACCAGTTTCAAAAAATGATGATTTTGCAAAGCTTGGAGTCGCACTATAATATTCCACTACATTCACTTTTTCTTCAACTGCTCCGCCAATACGCATTAAAACAAGAGAACCAATACTTGCAGAAATTGCTACACCGGTTTCTTGTATCTCTGGAGCCTGGCCAGTAAATCGAAATACTGCATAGTGTCCACCTGGCTCGGCATCGGCAGGTACATTTACTTGGAATTGAACGAGTTTACTTTCTTTACTACCTAATACAAAAGGTGGTGGTGCCACTACCCAACTATGTAATGTGTAGCTCGTTTCTTGGGTATAATCAAAGATAATGTTTGGTTCACCCGTTTCATTCTTTGAACCAAAGTCATTAATCTGACTTTTAATAAGTAGATCACCGCTAGATATATTCGTAAGTTTTATAGTTGCTATGGCAGTTTTACCAGGTTCACCTTGAAGCTCCAGGACCGGAGGAGAAATAGAAAGAGCCTGACCATTTTCTGCCTTGGCAGGAACAGGTACACTTAACTGAGCCAGTAGCACGACTAGCATTCCTAGAGAGAAAATAGTTCTGATAAGTCGTGTTCGCATATAGGTATTATATCTAACTTATTATAGTTTGTGAATTATATTACAGAATTCTAGAATGTTGCGGTACATACATAGGTTAATACTGTAGTGTAAGTACCCGGTGCTTGGGTTCCAGAAACATTAGCCAAGTAAGACACGGTAAAGAGTCTAAAGCCATCGGCTGAACCTTGCGAGACGGCATTGGTTGCAGCACCTGCTGTAAATGAATACTGGTTCGTAGTATTTAACGCAGTGACCGGGTTAGCACTACCCGCCCCTGCTGGGTTGGCACCGAATGAGCTTGGTACGGTGTTGGCAACCATATTCATACCAAATTGCGAGGTACCCTGAGTAGGCGAGGTTGCTGCCGCACCAATAGAAGCTATCGTGTTACCACCAGAAGTCGGCAAGATACCATTGTAGGTAATAACATAGCCAGTTGAGGCGTTCGTAGTAACTCCAATTTGAGAGGTACCAGTACCAGATGTACTTGGAGTAAGGGTGCCAAGCGATACACTCGAACCCGTAGCACTTGCACAACTCGAACTGGTAATACCTGATGTACCAGTACAGAAAGTGAGCGATTCATCGACCGAAGCAGTAACGGTAATTGCATTAGCGGTAGAAACTGCAATAACGCCTGTATCAAGAGCATTTGTCCAAGCAGTATCAGAATAGGTGGTCATACGAAGATAAAAAGTGGTATTCGTAGTCGAAGGGTTGGTTACAGCCGTCCAGGGTACTGATACAACTCCAGATGGAGCTACCGCATTAGTCTGAGTAATACGTAATTTGCCAGCTGTAGCAGTATTGTTCGTCCAGCCAGTGTTGGTACCTAAACCAGTTGTAACACCAGTTGTAGACGAGCCAACACTCGTAAAACCAGCGGGGGTAGAACAAGCACCAGAGGCAGTTGTACAAGCGACGAGTTCAAGTGACTGAACAGCAGTAGCAGTTGGTAATGCGGCAGTACTGAGAGTATATGTAGTAGACGCGGAGGCAGCAGAACTACCGAGCGTTACTTTACGACTGGTAATTTGAGCGGCTTGTGTAGTTCCGCTTAAGGCAAATGGCATTATTATTGTTGTAACGGCAAAAACAACAGCTATTACAGACCGGGCGCGTTCCTCTATTTTATTCAACATACTTTTATTATTCACTTCTTACTCCTTAATTATACTGCTCTTAGTTTTTGTAGTTTTTAATAATCTTTCTAAATGTAGCATAAGCATTTTAATAAAGTCAATTTTCGTAAGTTATTTTAAAATGTTGCTGTACATACATAGGTAATAGTGGTGCTATAGCTACCCGGTGCTTGGGTTCCAGAAATATTCGCTAAATAAGAGACGGTGAAGAGACGGAAGCCATCGGCTGATCCTTGCGAGACTGCATTCGTTGCAGCACCTGCTGTATATGAATACTGGTTAGTGCTGTTTAATGCAGTAACTGGGTTAGCACTACCCGCGCCTGCTGGGTTGGCACCGAAGGTGGTAGGTACGGTATTGGCCTTCATATTCATACCGAATTGTGAGGTTCCTTGGGTGGGTGTAGTAGCCGAAGCTCCGATTGATGCAATCGTATTACCCCCAGAAGTTGGCAAGATACCATTATAAGTAATAACATAACCAGTTGCGGCATTCGTGGTAACACCAATTTGAGAAGTACCAGTACCTGATGTTGCTGTTGTAAGTGTGCCGAGTGCTACGCTCGAACCTGTGGCACCAGCACAACTCGAACTGGTAATACCAGAGGTCCCAGTACAGAAAGTTAAAAGTTCATCGACTGAAGCAGTAACGGTAATTGCATTGGCTGTAGAGACGGCAATGGTACCGGTATCTAATGGTGTGGTCCAGGCAGCATCAGAATACGTTGTCATTCTAAGATAAAATGTTGTATTCGTTGCAGTTGGATTTGTCACCCCACCCCAGCTAATTGCTACTGCTCCAGAAGGAGTGGTTGCATTGGCGGCATTCAGTATTCTTAAACTACCTGCAGTAGCAGTGTTAACCGTCCAGCCAGAACCCGCTCCAACACCAGAAGGTTGAGCAACCAGAGTCGAAGAAGAGTTAACAAACCCCGACGGTGTAGAACAAGCGCCCGAGGCAGTTGTACAAGCAGTAAGACTCACAGACTTTATAGCTGTGCCTGTTGTTGGGAGAGCTGCGGTTACAAGATCGTACTGTACACTCGCAGCAGCTCCAGCAGAATTAGAAAGAGTAACTTTACGGCCGGTAATTTGAGCGGCTTGCGCCATATTAGCCCAAGCAAACGGTGAAATAATTGCCGTCAATACAAAAAATATCAACAATAGTATAGATGATCTTTGTTGCCGTACTGCATGATTATGAGTAAACATGGTCTTCAAATTAGTAACTTTCTTTTCATATTTAAACTTTTAATTATTAAAAGAATTAGGTTATAAAACTATAATACCATAACAATTATTATTTATGTTATTAATATGTGCCAACGACAATGAATGTCTGGCTTCCACTATAACTACCACCAGGAGTCGCAATGGCGATATTTGCTATGTAAGAAATAGTAAAATCTGTTCGTCCTGAGGTTTTAGTAGCATTAGCAATCGTGTTACCCGAAACATATTTGTATTGATTCGTAGTATTGTAGCCAGTTGCAGCAGTACCATAGCTGAATGAACTACTTGGTACCTGTACGGGTGCAGCGCCAAATGTGGTTGGTGAAGTATTAGCGGCTAAATTTATACCGAATTGTTCCGTTCCAGCCGCAGATGCTGTTGGTGAAGATAGAGCGGTCAGATTATGAGCACCATTATTAGGGCTATTCCCAATAACCTGAACAATATATCCATAGCTTGTGTAATTTAAGACGCTAAAAGTAGCTGTACCTGTAGCTGTCGAACCAGTTGTAAGAGTTCCAAGTGATACACTCGAGGTATTAACAATAAATGATAAGTTGGGATCGTTCGTCGTTGTATATCCAGATTGGGTTTGATATGCCGTGCCGGCTGCATCACCTACTCCTACCGCCCCTATACTATCTTGTGACTGATAGCTTGCCGAGGACGAATCGATAACTCCTCCTGCACCAAAAAAATCTTCTTGTATTTGAAAGCTCGACGAACTTGCAGCCATTAAGGCCAGTGGTTGCATACCATACACTACTACCGAGAAAACGAATACCACTACAATACGCAAGATTTTAGTAAATATATTTATAGACATCCCATCATTATAATTCATTGCTACTGCTTATGCTATAATCATCATAAATGAACAAATCGATACGCCACTCGATTCAAACGTTATTTGTTTTCCTGCTTGTTGGATTATGTGTTCTTCCCTACACATCATATGCAGCTATTCAAACTCAGTCGGGCTCAGTAAGTATAAATAGTATTGTTCCAGGCCCACCTCCTTCTACCCCTCCAACTATTGATACACCTACACAAGGGCAAAACTTTGATACAAAAAATATATCTGTTGGTGGTGGATGCATTTCTAGTTTACTTGTAAAAGTATTTGATAATAATGTATTTGCCGGTTCAACATTATGTCAAAATGACGGTACTTGGAGCTTGCTCGTCGACCTTAATATTGGACGGAATGACTTAATTGCTCGACAATATGACACGCTAAATCAATCGAGCCCTGATTCTGACACGGTAACTATGTACTATGTTCCTCCTTCAATAGCTCCAGTTATTCCAGGCGATTCCACCACTCCTCAGATTCAGGTAGCAGAGTTCGAGTTAAGAATTAATTACGACTACACTGTAGTAGGTATTTTTCCGGGGCAACCATTTCGATTACCTATAAGTTTCTATGGTGGTACTCCTCCTTATGCCGTAAGTATAGACTGGGGAGATGGTTCGACAAATCTATATAGTCGAGGAACAGAGAAAGAGTTTATAACTGAACATACTTATAAAGACCCTGGTTATAAAACCGTTACAATTCGGGTTACTGATGCGCTTGGTAACACTGCCTATGTTCAGTTTGTTATTGTCGTGAATGGTAAAGTAACTTCTCCGTTTAATCTTTCTTTACTACAGGGTGGAAGAATAGCGATTGCTTGGCCAGTCATTGCTCTTACCATTGGTTTAGGTACTGGGATGGCTGGAGGTATTTTATTTGAACGTCACTACCTTGTTCGAAAACGATCCAAGAAAACTAACAGAAAAAAATAGCAATTATCTATATTTAATATTTCACTATATAATATATCTATAGTAATAGGGGCTCGTATTGGCAAAGACAATTTCAGCATGGCAAAAGCTCGAGCGTGTGTTTATTGAGCATAGCAATATTCAAAGATTTCATAAATCTGAAGTAATCGTAACTCAAGGCGAATCAATGAACAATGTGTATATGGTTCGTGAAGGACTTGTTCGTAATTATGATATTAACGATGCTGGTCAAGAGAGTACTATTTCTTTCTTAAACCGGTATAATATATTTCCTCTTTCATGGTTACAATCAAGTGAAGACCACAAATCATTATTTTATTATGAATCTTTTAGAGATACTACCTGTTATATAGCCAATCACAGCGAAATACTTAAGTACGTTTATAATGATAAAGAAATACTCACTTTTTTAACTCAAACAGTAAACCGAGCATATATGAACCATAGTGGAAGAATACTAAACCTTATGCACTCTCGGTTACATGAAAAGATAGAATATGCGCTATACTATCTAGCGATACGTCTCGGAGAAAAAGAAAACAGTATCTATACTATTCCCTACTCATTCAGTCATGAAGACATTGCGAAACTGGTTGGTGCAAGCCGTGAAGCCGTCTCGCTCGAGATTGCACAATTTAAAAAAAGTGGACTTTACACTAAAGTGGACCATTGTATAAAGGTGGATATCTCTAAATTTGACTATGAAAACTACGCAAAGCAGTTTGAAGTTTAGACCCTAACAGATAAGAATAAATATTTTGCGACATAAGCAAAATTAATAATTTTCCATGTTTTTATACGTTGTTTTGTAATGGTTATTACAGAATTAAACCTCTTATACTGTATAATAATAACCACAAGCTTTAAATATATAAGAGGGTGATTTTTGCAGATAAAGGCCAAAACCTGGATTTCCAGAAATAAGCTGTCATACTTCAGCTCTCATAAAGCCAGTTTTATAATTGGTTTATTTGTCGTATTTGCTGTTTTATCAACGCTTATTTATACAAATTATTCCCCTAAGAAAGCACAAGCAGCTGCGGGTATAAACGAACAACTTAACTATCAAGCCCGATTACTTGATAGCACCGGTGCAGTTGTAGCTGACGGTACCTACAATATGGAATTCAAAATTTATCAAGATGGTACCGGCTGTGTAAGTGGTGGTTCTCCCCCTTGTAGCGGTACCCTTAAGTGGACAGAAACTCGCACTAGTACCAATAAAGTTACCGTAAAAAATGGTTATTTCTCGGTTAACTTAGGTTCGGTTACCGCTTTTAGTACTAGTGTAGACTGGAACCAAGATACACTCTGGTTGAGTATAAACATCGGCGGTACTGGCTCTCCAAGCTGGGATGGTGAAATGACACCTTTCCGTCGCCTTGCTGCTGTACCGTATGCTATGAATGCCAAACAACTTGGAGGGCTCGATTATTCACGCTTTGTTCAACTCGCTCCTACTGCAGTACAGGTGGATAGCGGAACACTTAGCTCAATTTTTATAAACAAGACCGGTGCAAGTGGCAATATTTTGCAGCTACAAAAAAATGGTACAAACGTACTTACCCTTGATAATGCTGGTGTGGTAAATTCAAGCTATACTTCCACTTCTTCCACTGCGGGATTAGAGATTGGTTCAATTTGGACCAACACCGATACAGGAGCTGTTACCACAGGGACCGACGATACCAGAGGTATGCTTGTAAGTGTGTCGAGAACAGGAGGTAGCGGATCTGCAGTACTTAATACATATGGTGTTTATGGACTTGCACAAGGTGACACTGGTGGGACAAGTACTGTAATAGGGGTGGCTGGAATCGCTGTATCTGGAGATGTAAATTATGGAGTAACAGGACTAACACTTGTTACTGGTAGCGGTCAAACAGAGGCAGTTGGTGTATTTGGAAGTATTGCATCTTTTGCAGGCTTTACCGGAACACAAACAACCACGAATGCTCTGAAAGCCCTAGTTGATATAAGTACTGCAGGAACTTATACTACTGCTTCTGGTCTTTCAATTGAAACATCAACACTTAGTGGTGGTGGCACTATTGGTACAAATTATGGTGCATGGATAAAAACTCAGACAGTAGGTACAACAAATTATGGTCTGCGAGTAGATACTGCTGCAGGTGCAGGCACAAACCAAACTGTCTGGATTGCCGGCAATGATGCAAGCGCCACAACTGCAGCTAAAGGTATCGCATTTGGCAGTACCAAAGATGTTACTTTGTATCGTGGAGGTGCAACTACACTCCAGACCGATGGTTCATTTTTAACGGGTGGACGTGTTGCAGTAAATTCAATCGGTTCACCAGGAACAAATGAAATATTTCGAGTCAATACTCCAAACACGGTAGATAATTCAACCATAGCAATTATTACCAATACCGGTACAAATACAAATAAAGTACTTACCTTGCAAGGAGTAGCAGGGCAATTTGCAGCATATCTATCTAACCAAACCAGTGCTGGTACTACTTTATCTAGTATTGATCTTCTTGGTAGTTTTCGTGCACCTTCTGGTACCAATACGACTCCTGGGTTAACTTTTCAAGCAGAAAATACTTTAGGCCTGTATCGTGTTTCATCTGGTGTACTCGGTATTACTGCCAATGCAGACGTTGCACAATTTAGCTCAACCGGTCAAACACTTACCGGTGATTTTACTTTTACTACTGGTGCAACTCGTACAATTAGTCTTGGTACCTCAACTACTGGCACTGGTAATACTCTCACAATTCAGGGAGCGACCGGGCTAGCGGCTGGACCAAATGCCGGTGGTATTGTTTCTCTAACTGGGGGAACCGGTGGTTCTTCAACCGGGCTTGGGTCTGGTGGTGCCGGTGGTGCAGTTAATATATCTGGTGGTGCAACGTATAGTAATAACTGGGTTGGTTCAGTAGGTGGAGCAGTAAATATAAGTGGAGCTACGCCAATTGCATCTGTTGTTGCAACAAGTTCTACGGGCGGTGCACTAGTGCTTACTGCTGGCACCGGTGGTGCAGCGAGTGGCTTTGCATCATCTGGCGGGGGTGCTGGTGGTGCTGTATCTATCACTTCAGGTAGCGGTGGGGCTGCAGGTGGTGGCGGAGACAAAACTGGTGGTAATGGCGCCGGAATTACCCTAACTGCTGGAAGTGGCGGTGTAAGTATAGGGACTAACGCAAACTCTAATGGTGGAAGTATTACCTTCCAAGGCGGTAGTGCTGGTACCGGAGGTGGTGGTGCTGCAGGTACACCCGGGAATATCAATCTTCAGGTAGCAACCAACGGAAATATTAATGTTGGCGCGAATGCGGTTGCCCAAACGGTAAATATCGGTAATGGTACTGGGGCTACTGCAGTTTCGGTATTATGCGGAAGTGGTGCCTGTGGGTTTGGTAATAATGGTGTTGCACACAGCACTATTATTGGTAGCACAACTGGTGGTTCTATTACCTACATTCAAACCGGCACGGCTGGTCTAAATATTGCCAATGATGGAGTATCAAACACTGTACAAATTGGTAATGCTAATACTGCTTCTTCTCAAACAATAAATATAGGTAATAATGCAAATGCCAGCGGTATAAGTGTATTAAATATAGGTTCAGGCCAAAGCTCGAGTGCAACAACTATTCAAGCAGGTTCTGGCGGTTTATTCTTGGGTACTGCTGGCATCTCTAATACCATTCAAATTGGTAATACAACTGGTGCTGTAGCTCAAACTATCAATTTTGGTACCAATAGTACTGGTAGTTCTACAACGAACATCAACATCGGTTCGAGCATTGCAGGTACCACAGCAATTACAGGACCTACTACCATTACTGGACGTACATCTGGTGCATTAGATACACTAACTGTCAGTAATTCCACAAGTACAGGTTCTATAGCAATCTTTAAAGACGGTTCTACAGCTGTTATGACAATCGCAGACGGTGGTGGAATACTTTTGCAAAACCAAACCAACTCAGCGGCTGGCTTACAAGTAAAAGACAGTAGTACTGAAGTTCTCTTTAGTGTTGATACGACTGCTCGTGGTGCTGGTGGCGGAAACTTAGTAAAAATCGGAAATAGCACCGGTACAGATACAGCAACTACTATTCTTAAATTAGATGCCGCAACTGCGGTACCAACAACTAATCTTGCTGCATTAAATGGCGGTATGTTCTATAACTCTACAACTAATAAAATAAGTGTTATAGAAAATGGTACGGTAAAAGTATTATGTAATACTACCGATGCAGGATGTGGTGCAGGTGGTGCTACTACCCTTCAAAGTGCTTACGATGCAACATCCGGAAATACTATTACTACAACAGACGGGCGTAATATCGCCTTTACCTTTGCTGACACAACTACAGATTCTAGTTTTATCGTAAACCTCCAGTGTGTTACTTCTTGTAGTACAAATGGTGTGTTTGCAGTGCAGTCTGCAGGTACTAATGTATTTACAGTATCTCCTAATGGCGGGCGTGCGACCTTCAGAAACGTTACTGACTCTACTACCGGGCTTCAAATACTGGATGCCGATGGCGGCACACCGATATTTAATGTAGATACTACAAATGAAAGAGTTGGTATAGGTACTGCAGCACCAAACGCGATTTTTGAAGTTATTGGAACAGCAACTACTGGACCGGTTGTTAGTACTACTGCAAGCATAGTTGGAACTTCTGGTATTTTTGCTGCGGGGACAAATATGTCTACTACTGCTTCTCCCTCTGGCCTATCAAGCATTGGTTATTACTTCGGTATCTACAACTCAGTAGATTCTGGATCGAGCAATGTTGATTCATCTATTTTAACAAGTATTGCAACACAGGCAATCTACAACGGCGGTGATACACTAGCAGGATTAGAAGGGATTAGGGTATATCTAGAAAATGGCACCGGTACGATAACTACCTCGACTGGAATATATGTATCGACCGGGAGTAATAGCGGGACAATTACCACACAATACGGCATCCTTGTAGCTTCACAGGGAGGTGGAAGTAGTAGTTATGGAATAGCTATCGATACAGCAGGTACTCAATCACTATGGCTACAAGGTAATGGAGGAACAGCAGCTACTGGTATTGGATTCGGTACATCGAATGACACAAATCTGTATCGATCTGATGCTAATCTATTAAGGTCTGATGATTCCTTGCATATAGTAAATAGAGTTCAAATAGGTTTAGATGCAAATGTAGGTACTATTGCCCAGTGTAATGCACTTATAGGATTTGGTGATTGTAGTAATGGTATAGAAGTAGCAATAGCTAGCACGGAAACTACAAATGTAACATATGGTGCAAGCTTTATCGCTGCTATTTCCCCTTCTGGTGCAACAAATACTGCTGGCAATAAAGGCAGCAATAATGTTTTAGCATTAGTGGGTACACAGTCATTTAGTGGTAACAACATTGGTACTGACAGTATTGCAGTTAATGGCACTACAGCAGGTACAGTAACTATGCTGAATGGTGCGAATGGTTTTGCAACTCAAACAGGAGCAGGTAGTACCGTAACTACAGCAACAGGTGTCAGAGCGGGTGTTTCTCAAACCGCAGGTACTCTTACGACAGGTATCGCATTAGATGTTCTAGCAGCAACTGGAACAATATCTGGTAGTAACTACGGAATAATTGTTCGTAATCAAACAGCCGGTGCTACTGACTACGGAATATACATAGAAGATGCTGCCAACTATAGCTTAGTACTTGCTTCGAACGATGGTGATGCTGCGAGTGGTATTTCTTTTGGTAGTGTAGCAAGTACACCAGATACTAATTTGTATCGTGGTGCAGCCAATCAACTTAACACTGATGATGCCTTAAAAATTGGTACTCAAGCAGCAATAGGCTCGGGCGCGAGTATAGCTGCTGGTACTGCACTCTATGTAAACGAAACCTTCAATAATACATCTGGTGGTGTACAAGGCCAAGAAAATAGAATATTTATTAATGCTGCTTCAGCTTCATCTGCAATTGTTCTCGCAAGCAATTCTAATTTAACTGTTCAAGGTACCGCGATCAATTATACTGGTACATACCTAGCTGGTAGTGGTGGGACAGTTAATGTTGATACCACTGGTACTGTATCTACAGCCTTAGGCTCAGCAGGTATTGTAAGTAATCGTCAAGGTGGGACAATTGCAGCTGCGCATGCCCAAAACGGTCTTGTTGTCAACTCTGCCGGTGGTACGATTACTGCCGCAACTGCTCTTTGGGGTCAAATACAGAATAACAGTACTGGGACAATTACCGATGGGGCTGGACTCTGGATAGCAGCTTCAACTAATACTAGCGGCACACTAACAAGAAACTACGGCATATATATAGAAAACCAAACTGCAGGTACTACTGACTATGGGATCGTAATAGAAGATGCCGCAAACTACAGTCTTTTGCTTGCCTCCAATGACGGTGATGCAGCAAGTGGTATTTCTTTTGGTAGTGTAGCAAGTACTCCAGACACCAATCTGTACCGATCTGCCGCTAATCAACTTAAGACCGATGATAACTTCTTAGTACAAACCGCTATCAATTCAACCAATGCTTTTGCAGTAAATAATGCGTCTGGGCTAAATTTGTTAAAAATAGATAATAGTAGTAGCAACCCTAGTAATTTGGTGACTAACCCAAGTTTTGAGACCAACACAACTGGTTGGACTGGGCGTACTGGCTGTACACTTACACAAGATACATCTAACTTCTATAATGGTGCAGCATCCGGGCTCTGTACAAATACTGCTACTACCAATGCAGGTATGAACTACCCTGTAGCACTTAGTAGTACTACTAGCTATAACGTAATTGTGTACGTCAAAACCAATGGCCTACCAATAAGCACCTTAGAAATAGGCCGGGCCGATAATGGTGCCAGTGATACTGCTTGTCTTACTGCCCAATCAGTTAATTCAAATGGATGGACAAGATTTAGCTGCTCGTTCACCACCGGTACTACCTCTGGAAGCCCGTATATATATGTAAAACAAACCGATGGCGTAGCTCGCAACATATACGTAGATGCCGTTGTGTTGCAAACAAGCAGCAATGCCGACTCTATTAATTACCGTGATGGAAAGATTAGCTTTGGTACTAACGCCATTACTTCTCCACTTGTATTACAAAATGTTCAAAATTCTTCAACTGCTTTTACGGTGAATAACTCAAATGGTGGGCAAGTATTTGGGGTTGATACTACCGATCAAAACCAAATTGCCAATCCTAGCTTTGAGGTAAATACTACTGGCTGGGCAGCCAAGGGTGCGGCTACTATTGTTCGTAGCACCTCTCAACAAAACTATGGCAATGCCTCACTACTTGTTACTACGACAGCTGCGGCTAATGATGGAGCTCAGTATACATTGCCCAACCCTATACAAGTAGGTCAGCAAGTAACTCTTTCTGGGTATATTAGACTGAATGCTACTGCCTTTGGCGCTGGTACATTAGTTGGTGGTTATGTAAATGGTAGCGGTGATACTACTTGTGTGCTTGCTCCAGCAATTTCTGCAACCGTACCGGGTACTACGGGCTGGACGCGCTTTACCTGTACATTTACTGTTGCTACCACCCAAGCTACAGCAGTGTTCTTAAAACAAACTGATTCTGTGGCTCGTAGCTTTTACATCGATGCTACTCAACTAGAGAATGGTGCAACTACTACTGCGTATGGTCTTGGACGCATCTCTCTAAGTGGCGAAGTAATTAACCCTACTACTTTCCGTAATCAAGCTGATACTACCACTGCTTTCCAAGTAGTAAATGCAGCTAATACTACCACGCTCTTTAATATAGATACACTTAATAGTAATGTTGCAATAACTAGTACCGCTACTACCTCTTCGGCTTTAACACTAACAGCAAACAGCTTAACGACCGGTAAGGGTATCGATATTACTTCTACAAGTGCTACTACTTTAAGTTCAGGAGCACTTATTGGCGTAACAGCTAACTCGGCTACGACTGCAACAGGTGGTTTAGTACAAATAAATGCCAATGCCCTTACTACGGGCGTAGGGCTTAATCTTACCTCTACTAATACCACCACACTATCAACTGGTGCATTGTTTAGAATTACGGCAAATAGCCTTACAACTGGTGGTAATGCAGGTGGTGTTGCTCAGATACAGATGAATGCTGCAACAACTGCTAGAGGGCTAAGTATTACATCTACCAGTGCTGGATTAACTTCTGGATCGCTCTTATATATAAGTACTAGCACTACTGGTGCGGTAGCTACAAATGGCGTTGTGTCGATTAATGCCAGTGGTGCGTATAGCTCAACCTCTAATGCAGGTTTACTAAATGTTGCTGCTAATGCCACCCTAACAGGTACGCTGGCAAACTTCTCGGCCACCGCACTTACCTCTGGTGTTGCTATTAATGTAGCGGGCCCTACTAGCGGATCAACGTTTACTGGGTCATTATTTAACGCATCGACTGCTACTACTGGCGCAGCCAGCAATGGTTTTGTACGCTTCAACTTCTCAGCTGCACATACTGGCAATGGTTTCCAGATAGATGATGCTACAGCTACCGGTACTGGTATGGCAATTAATGCTACTGCTCTTACCTCGGGTACTGGCCTTAATATTGCCGGCCCTACTAGCGGATCAACATTAACCGGTACACTACTGAATATATCAACAGCCACCACAGGTGCCGCTACCAACGGCTTTGCGCGCTTCAACTTTACTGGCGCACACACTGGTGTAGGATTCCAGCTCGATGATACGGCTACCACTACCGGTACGGCTATGGCAATAAATGTAACTGGGCTTACTACTGGCACAGGGCTGAAGATAGCCAATACAACAAGCATATCTAGCGCTGACAACTTAGTGATTCTTACCGGCGGTAATAACGCGGGTGCAGAAACTGGTACACACATTCAGTTCCAGCGTGCAGACGGTACGGTAATAGGTAGTATTGCCCAAAATGCTGCTACAACTGTTGCCTACAACACCACTTCTGATGCTCGGCTAAAAGAAAATATTACTGACACCCACTACGATCTTAATACTGTGTTGGCATTAAAAATTCACGATTACGATTACTTAGCTGACCCTAACCACACACAACTTACTGGTCTTATTGCTCAAGAATTATATACTCTGTACCCTGGTGCAGTTACCGTTGGCACAGATGCTGTTGACGACCAGGGCAGGCTTACTAATCCATGGTCGATAGATTATGGTAAACTTACTCCTTTATTAGCCAAAGGTCTACAAGATCTTAATGGCAAGGTAGATGCCTTAGATGCTAAAGTAAATGCTCAACAAGTATCCCAAGGCGTGTTTAATGGTGGGCTTGTTACTGGCAACATAGAGTTTCAGGCTAACGCAACTTTCGATGCAATTGCTACCTTTAAGGGACAGGCTGTATTTGCTGGTGGTGCTACCTTTAATGGCACTGCTACCTTTAACGATAAGATAGTAGTCAGTAGCAATACTGCAGGTACTGTTAAGCTACTAGCTGGGCAAACAAAAGTATCTATTCAATTTAGCAAACCTTATACTGCTCCACCAATAATCAATGCCACTCCTATAGGTATTATTGCTCCTAAATATGGAGTAACAAATATTACGAAGGACGGATTTGATATAGACATTGATCCTGCTCAACCAACTGATACACAGTTTAACTGGTTTGCTGTAGAAACGAATCCTTAACATTACTTGACATACATTTTTAGTGTTGTACAATAAGGGTGTAATTGTACCCCCTATACCTCTAAAGGAGGTGAAAATGAGCTTTTGTGAGGCTCTCATTCAGGCACATTCAGACGAATCGACCGAACCCGCACTCGTAGCAGATATTCTCTATCTCCTCGATACGTGGCAGAAAATCGAGTCGCTCTCGAATGGTTCGGCTGAACAGCTCAAGTGTATCAACAAGGCACGTGGGTTGGTCGACGACCTGCGTACAAACTGGCATCTCAGCAACGATGAGATAATCGAACTCGATGAACACACCGCTGAGTTTCGTCAGTGGCTTGAGCCCCCGTCCATGCAGGAACACCAAGAAGCCAGCTAACACGAGGCAAAGCCCATGCCCCCTTTCAACAAATCAGAGTCCTAGGTGTTGCAGTAACTTGCTACACCTAGGACTCCGCATAAAAACTAAGAGTATTTCCCGCAAGGGATTTATTTTTTTATTTACGGGCTTATTTTTTTAGTAAACGGGCCAAGTAATAACCGGTGTGACTATTTGTTATTTTAGCGATTTGCTCTGGAGTACCTTCACCTACAATAGTTCCTCCTCCGCTTCCGCCTTCTGGACCAAGATCAATAATCCAATCAGCACTTTTAATAACATCTAAATTGTGTTCGATAATTAGTACTGAATTACCCATTGCTACTAATGCATTAAGCACCTCTAGGAGTTTTGCAACGTCTTCAAAGTGTAAGCCAGTTGTGGGTTCGTCGAGGATATAAAGTGTACGTCCTGTTGCTCTGCGGGCTAACTCGGCTGCAAGTTTAATTCGTTGTGCCTCACCGCCAGAAAGTGTAGTAGCAGGCTGACCAAGTTTAATATAGCCAAGCCCTACACTATGCAAGGTTTCGAGCTTACGAGAAATAGCCGGAATATTTGCAAAAAATTTGGCACCTTCTTCTACCGTCATTTCTAACACGTCTGATATATTTTTACCTTTATAGACTATCTCGAGTGCTTCGCGATTATACCGTTTACCATTACAAACATCACATGTAACATACACATCTGGTAAAAAATGCATTTCAATTTTTATAATTCCATCACCTTTACAGTTTTCACAACGTCCGCCTTTTACATTAAAGCTAAATCGTCCTGAACTATAGCCACGTATCTTTGCTTCTGGCACCATTGCAAATAAATCTCGAATATCATTAAATGCCCCTGTGTATGTGGCTGGGTTAGAACGTGGCGTACGGCCAATTGGGCTTTGATTGATATCAATCACTTTATCGAGGTGCTCCATACCACGAATTTCTTTAAATTTTCCGGTTGGCTCTTGGCTCCGATGATATTCTTGAGAAAGTTTACGAGCCAAAATATCATTAATTAAGCTCGACTTACCACTACCCGATACTCCACTTACTACGGTCATTACACCGAGTGGAATTTTAACCGAAACATCTTTTAGATTATGTTCGGTAGCACCAACAATTTCTAAGTACCGGCCGTCTGATTTACGTCGTTTCTGTGGCACTGCCACAACTTTTTTACCTGAAAGATATTGTCCGGTAAGTGAATTTTTATTCTTCGCTACTTCGCTCGGTGTACCAATAGCAACAACTTCACCACCATGTTCGCCGGCCAGTGGACCAATATCTACTACGTAGTCAGCCGCCAAAATTGTGTCTTCGTCGTGTTCTACTACAATTACGGTGTTCCCTACATCGCGCAAACGGCGCAGTGTTTCGATGAGCTTATCATTATCACGTTGATGTAAACCAATAGAAGGTTCGTCGAGAATATACAGCACTCCCATTAGGCTTGATCCAATCTGGGTTGCCAATCGAATACGCTGGGCTTCGCCACCGGCTAGTGTATTTGCACTACGTTCGAGCGTTAGGTATCCCAAACCAACATCAAAGAGAAAACTCAAGCGTGCTTCAATTTCCTTAAGAATTTGCTTCGCAATAATTGTTTGTTGTGCGTCGAGCTTTAAGTTTTTAAAATAATCAAATGCATCAGCTACTGTTAGCTCAGTTACATCTGCAATTGATTGACCAGCAATAGTTATAGCAAGCACTTCTGGTTTTAATCGTTTGCCACCACAACTTTCACATAGCTGAGTAGTCATGTATTTTTCAATTTCACGTTTTACAAAGTCGCTATCAGATTCGCGATAGCGGCGCTGCATATTTGGAATAACTCCTTCAAACTTTGTTTTGTAGGTTCTGCCACCGGGGCCAGGTACACCAATAACTTCTTCGCCAGTACCATAAAATAAGATCTTTTTATCTCTTTCACTTAAGTCTGCTACCGGAACATCTAGTCGGAATTTATGAGCCTTTGCGACAGATTCGAGCAACTTGGTATACCAACTCATTCGTTGTGTGGTACGACTCCATGGTCGAATTGCACCTTCTAAAATACTGAGTTTTGTATTTGGCACAATTAAGTCGGGGTCAACAATTAATAACGATCCAAGCCCCATACAATTTGTACAAGCACCGTGCGGAGAGTTAAAACTAAACAGGCGTGGCTCTATTTCTGGCAATGCAAAAGCTGAATCAGTAGTTGTGTAGTGTTCAGAAAATAATTGCTCTTCGTTGGTGTCATAATTAATAACATTAATTACTCCTTCACCAAGGTGTAAGGCAGCCTCTACGGCTTCTACAAGTCGCTGTGGGTTTTCGGTATCGACACTTAATCTGTCTACCGCAATCTCGATAGTATGCTTCTTTTGTTTGTCTAAATCTGGAACTTCATCAATTTCAATTAACTTACCATCCAGCCGAACGCGAGTATATCCAGCCTTACGAGCTTCATCGAGCAAATGACGATGTTCGCCTTTTTTATCTTTAACAATAGGTGCCAAGATAATAATTTTGCTCTCTTTTGGATAGTTTTTAATTGTATCAACAATTTGTTGTGGAGTTTGTTTACTTAGCACTTCACCTGTATTCGGATCGTGCGGAATGCCTACACGAGCATAGAGCAACCGGAGATAATCGTAAATTTCTGTAACTGTTGCTACGGTAGAACGTGGATTGCGAGAAGAAGATTTTTGATCGATCGAGATTGCTGGGCTTAAGCCTTCTATCTGATCAACATCTGGTTTTTCCATTAAACCTAAGAATTGTCGTGCATATGCGCTGAGAGATTCTACATACCGTCGCTGACCTTCGGCATAGATAGTATCGAATGCGAGAGATGATTTGCCAGAACCAGAGAGTCCGGTAATTACAACCAGCTTGTCGCGTGGTATGGTGAGATCGATATTTTTTAAGTTGTGCTCTCGAGCACCTTTAATAACTATCTTGTCATGCATACTCATTCAATCCTTTCGTCGAATTTCGACGTAATTCAAGGTTCAATTGTACTCCCTCTGTCAATATTATTCAAGTAGTTACACCTGTTCCTCCTGAGATAATTCAGGTAAAATAATAAGCATAACTAAAAAGGAAAACTATGGCAGAAGCACCACGAATAGGCGACCCGAATGATATTAATGCTGGCATAGGCCAAGCAGCATACGAAAGTGCAAAAAAAGAAATACCAACGGCATACGGGCGAGCTCAGGCTATTGAACCAGGTACACCATCAGCAGACATGATTACTCATGTACCAAGCCAAGAAGAATTAGTTGCTCAAAAAAATGAGACTTTTGATGCAGAACTAAACCGCATGCAAAATGGTTTAAAAAATTTAAGTGAATACACTGTACCGCATGCCGATGTAGTTCATCTTGAACATGTTAAAAAGAATCTAGAGGAATATTTACACTCTCTTGCTAAGATTATCGAAGCTAAAAAAGCAGGTCAGTACTAGACATTATTGGTTAGCTTGATATTCACGTGCCAGAGCCATAACTGCCTTCCGAGCAGCCTCGCTCATCTGAGACTGTAAAGCTACTTTAAGCTGATCAGCAATAATCGCTAAACTTGCAGAGTCTGTCACATCACCTCCGGCTACGCCATAACCATCTATTTCTCTAGCCCGTATATAGTATCCATCAGTAGCAGTCGCCCCTTTGAGTTCTTTATGTGCCACTAGTGCGTCAAGTCGAAATTTATGCCCTTGTACAGTAAATTCAACAGAGGTTAAATCAGTATTTGGCTCGTGAATTTCTGGTTCGCTGTCGTTAAACATTTGTTGCAGCACTACAATTTCAGCCGCTGGCAATCCATTTTGCAATGCAAATTCTCTCAGCTGCTGATTACGTTCTGTATTTCCCAGCTCAGTGCCATCTTCTTTTATGCGTATATAGACTCCAGCTATTTTTCCTTTTTCCACATTTACTTGATTGTAATTATCGGTTCGAGTTTCTTCTAGAACACGTCGTGGACTAGGAATGACCGCTTGCCTATCCATATCGTTAAGACCCGAATCATACGACCATGCTCCTAAGACAGCTTCATTTTCTGAAGGCGGTTCGATGATAAGCCCAGACATACCCTCAAACGTCCAAAGATGAGCTTGGTCTATTAGGCTTGTATTGAGAGGTCTGTCGGTCAAAGTAAATTCACCTAAGCCCAGTTGATTTACTCTATCCTGAATGTCGAGTGGTGCATGAACCATAAAAGCAAAGTACTCCGTCGGTTCATATCGGCGAGACTCGGGTTTGGTCATATACTCACTGTAAGATTCTTTTTTTTCTTTCTCCATATCTGCTCTACCATTCTCCATCCCAGACTTCAACTCGGCATACAGATTACGACGTTCATTATGATGATAAGTGCTATCACCAGTTTCGGTCGAATCTTGAATGGACTGCTCGCTCATTTCTTCCCTATTCTCTTACTACCTACTATTTCTTTAATATCTTCTATCTGATCTCTTAGTTCTGCAGCCTTTTCAAACTGCAGGTTCGCGGCTGCCAATTCCATCTGTTCATTTAATTGTTTGGTTAGAAATACCAATTCGTCTTTTGGAATTTTACTAAAGTCTATGTTGGCAACATCTGTTGTTTCTGCTTCGGTTTGTTGGTGCATCGTTTCGGCCAGGGCTTTTTCTACCGTACGCGGTGTAATGCCATGTTTTTTGTTATATGCTTCTTGCACTGCGCGACGTTCGGTAGTAATTTTTATAGCTCTCTCCATTGAGCCAGTTACTTTATCGGCATACATTATTACTTTTCCTTCTTGATGTCTGGCGGCTCGACCAATTGTCTGAATAAGTGAAGTTTCTGAACGTAAAAATCCTTCTTTATCAGCATCGATAATAGCAACAAGGCTCACCTCTGGTAGATCTAAACCTTCGCGCAATAGATTAATACCTACCAAAACGTCATACACACCTAATCGCAGATCGCGCAAAATATCGGTACGTTCAAACGTATCTACATCACTATGTAAATATTGTACTTTTATGCCAATTTCTAATAAATACTCAGTTAGGTCTTCTGCAATTCTCTTAGTTAGTGTAGTAACAAGTGTGCGTTGGCCATTTTTGGTTCTTTCTCGAATTTCGGCGATAAGATCGTCTACCTGATGATCACTTGGTCGAACTTCTATAATTGGGTCGAGTAATCCAGTTGGGCGAATAATTTGTTGTACTTTTGTTTTACTTCGACTAAGTTCGTATTCGCTTGGTGTTGCAGAAACGTAAATAACTTTATTAATATGTCGTTCAAACTCGGTAAAGTTTAGTGGTCGGTTATCGAGAGCGGAAGGCAAACGGAATCCATGCTCTATAAGCGTTTCTTTGCGTGCTTTGTCTCCGTTAAACATTCCTCCAACTTGCGGGATGGTAATATGACTTTCATCAACAAACATTAAATAATCATCAGGAAAATAATCGAGCAATGTAGCAGGCTGTGAACCCGGCTCTCTATTAGTAAGGTAACGTGAATAGTTTTCAATTCCTTTAACGAATCCAGTCTGTTCCATAATTTCTACATCGTACTGTACCCTACTTTCTAACCTTTGAGCTTCGAGTAACTTATCTTGGCTCTTAAACCACGCCACCCGTTCTTCGGCTTCTTCTTTTATCTGCACTATTGCGCGTTGCAACTGTTCTTTCGGTGTAAC
>JAHFOQ010000035.1 GCA_023261595.1 bacterium
TTGCATATAAGACCAAGATTATATCAGTAAGTATATCACTATTTTCTAACACTTAACGTTACTACTTGGTCAAAGTTATCATTTACTGAGACCTTGTTCGGCCGGGTGTATCCGCACTTTGTACATTTATGTGTAAGGGTATAAACTCCCGATTTTTGATGTATTTCTACAGGTTGCATTAGCCCACAACACGTCTCTGCTCTATCGCCTGGATTAATGTCGACATGCTTTGAATATAAACAATTCGGACAATGGTTCGTATAGCCATTCCCTGTTACTGCTTGATTACAATGTTCGCAGACAAAATCTTCTTTGTTACGAGAAAACTTCTTGTGCATTATTCAGACTCAATGAGTTTTGTAAGATAGTGGGCCTGTTCATTGCCAGTATCAATCTCGACACGTACAAAGGGTACGTAACGGTTTTTTAGCTTGCTAGCCATGTATTTACGTAGAGCCGAGGCTTTTCTAAGCACAGCGGTTTCTAATACCTCTTTATCTGGTCCGTGTACCGTAAGCCACACGGTTACCGATTTACCATCGGGTGCAGCATCGCAACTGACAACCGTAATAAGATTTTTTTCGTTTGCGAATTCTTCGAAGAATTCAGCCGCATACCCGTGTAACAGTGCAGATAACTTTTCTTGCCGAATGTTCATGTGTTAGATCCGTCGTGATTTAGATTCGGTTTCGATAAAGCGCAGAGTATTGCCAACTTCTATCTTTACGTTAGTAGAAAGATTCATACCACATTCATCGCCTTCAACCACTTCTTTAACCTGGTCTTTGTTTCGCTGTAAACTATCAATTTTGGCCATACCAAGGTCTTTTTTGCCATCACTTACGCGAACGTCTAGATTTGGGGTTATTTTACCGCTCATTACCTTACCGCCACACACCACGTGTGATTTGGTAGTTTTAAACACACCTAAAATCTTTAGACTGGCGCGTTCGTGTTCGATAACTTCTGGGTCGAGCAATGAACTTAACCAATCGCGAACGTCGTCGAGAAGTTCGTAGATAATTTTGTATAACCGAAACTCAATACTGCTGCGTTTAGCGAGCTGATTTACAACCGAAGAAATACCTACATTGAATCCAAGAATAATTGCGCCAGAAGCAATGGCAGAGTTTACATCACTTTCAGAAATATCACCAATACCCGAGCTCACAATGCCAACTCGTACTTCATCGTTTCCAATTTCGCCAAGTGTATTGAGTAATGATTCGAGTGAACCTTGTGCATCAGCTTTTACGATAAGAGCGAGTTCTTTTACTTTGCCATCAATTACCGCATGCGAGAGATCAGCCAAATTCATTACCTTTGAAGAATGTAATGTTTTAATGCTGCTTTTTCTGGCCTGGCTCGCTGCCCAATCTTTGGCTATTTTTTCGGTTTCTACTTCTTCGAACCAATCACCAAATTCGGGTAATTCTTTTAGCCCACTAATTTGCACTGGCATTGCTGGTGTGGCTTTTTTAAGTGGCTGGCCTAAATAGTCGGTAATAGAGCGAATTTTTCCATAACTATTTCCTACCACCACCCAGTCACCAGAATTAAATTCACCGTTTTGTACTAAAAATGTTGCAACCGGACCTTTACCAGTGTCGATGTGAGATTCAATTACAACTCCGTTGGCCAATCCTTTATACACTGCTTTTGGATCTAAAATATCAGCAACTAAAAGCACAACTTCGAGCAGTTTATCGATTCCGGCTTGGGTTTTCGAAGAAACTTCAATACATGGAATATCACCACCCCAGTCATCTGGTACTACATTAATTTCGCTGAGTTCTTGTTTTACTCGGTTGGTATCTGCTCCGGCTTTGTCGGTTTTTGTAATTGCAATTACAAGTGAAACTTTGGCAGCGCGAGCGTGTTCGATAGCTTCTTTAGTTTGTGGTTTTACCCCATCATCGGCTGCTACCACAACAATAGCTACATCGCATGTTTTAGCTCCATGTTCGCGTAACGCCGCAAATGCTTCGTGTCCTGGAGTATCTAAGAACGTTATTACACGATCTGACTTAGTCACCTGATATGCACCAATGTGTTGCGTAATACCACCAGCTTCACCAGCAGCTACATTAGCATTACGAATAGCATCGAGAAGAGATGTTTTACCATGATCAACGTGCCCCATAACGGCAACAATTGGAGGGCGAGGCTTACTTTCGCTACTTGCACCATCTTTAGCTTCAGTTTGCGTACTTGGCCGTTCTTCTGGTTTTTCTGCCTCCATTACAATTTCAAAACCAAGCTCACCAGCAATAATACTGGCGGTATCAAAATCGATCTGCTCATTTACCGTTGCCATAACCCCATTTTTCATCAACTCACCAACTACTTTTGCAGGTGGTAGGCTTAGGCGACTGGCAAATTCGCTCACCGCAATTACTGCGGGTATCTCAATTTTAGTAGGTGTAGTTTCTTCGCTCATACTTTTTCTCGTTTCTTAGATTTTGTTAATAGGGGCAACAATCCGCGGTGAATTTTATCATAACAATTCTGCGAACAAACATATACCCCACGGCCTGGCAGTGTACCAGTCTTGTCATATTCGACTTGCTGGTTAGTATTAAGACCGTACCGCCGAGCCTTAATCTTTGGTAAATGTGTACGACATACAACGCACATTCTCTCTGGTACGTGTGCTGCCATACCCACTCGGTTATTCCTTTGCAGGTTTGCTATCAGATTTTGCTTTGCTGACTTTAGCAGGTTTTTCTTCTTTTTTGTCTCCTACATCTTTCGTTTTGGCAGTTTCGTTTGGATCTTTTAGGCTGAGGCTCAGTTTGTGTTGCTCTGCATCAATAGCGATTACTCTGAATTTTTTCTTTTCACCAACTTTGAGTAGGCTATTTGGATCAACCACGTGTTCTGAGCTGAGCTCTGAAATATGTACAAGAGCTTCAATTACCGGGGTAATCTGAACAAATGCACCAAATGGTGTAATACGGGTAACCGTACCTTCGAGTTCAAGACCTGGTTTGTAGCTCTTAGCTTCTTCGGCCCAAGGGTCATCAGAAAGTTGCTTCATAGAAAGTGAGAGTTTGTCAGAATCAATTGCAATAATTTTTGCAGTAATTTCTTGACCAACTTTAACGAATTTTGATGGATTATCTACTCTATCCCACGCAATTTCAGAAATATGCACGAGTCCTTCGATACCATTCACGTTTACAAAGACACCAAAGTCTACTACGCCAGTGGCAACTCCAGTAACAGTTTCTCCAACATGCAGTGAAGAAATTTTGTCTTCGGTAAGTTCGCGTTGGGCTTCTTTTTCTGAAACGATAAGCTTATTTTGCGCTTTATCGAGATCAAGAATACGAACCATGAGCGTTTGACCAATGAGTTGGTTCAGGCGATGTAAAATTTCGTCTTTATCTGCACCCGTAACTCTTGGGTAGTTTTCGGCTGAGAGTTGGCTTACTGGTAAGAAACCACGTACGCCTTCTATTTCGATCAGCATTCCACCCTTGTTAGCGTCAAATGGCACAATACCAAACACTTCTTTGGCAGCAAAGCGCTGTTCAAGCACTTCCCAACCTTTTTCACGTACGGCTTTACGAAGGCTTAAAATTGCATAGCCTTCTGGACCTTCTGGGTCGATAACACTCGCACTGAGTGTATCACCGGGTTTAATATTCTTTGCGGCAGCTTCGGCTTCTTTACCTACTACCAGGGCGGTACCTTGGGCACCTAAATCGAGCCAGAGATCTCTCTTTTCTGCTCGCATTACAACGCCTTCTACAACGTCATCTTTTTTGAGTGGGCTAAAATCTAGCGACTCAAGTAATGTTTCCATTACGTTCATATAATTTGTAACTCCTTTGAAGATTGATTTGCTAGCAATTGCTTAAAGCGATTTTGCCAACAGAAATTTTTCGCACAAATAGAAAATTTTTGCTAATTGAAAAACTTGCTCTTAATTATAAAGAATTTCTACAGGTTTGTAAACCCGTTACAAAATAAAGGTAAATAATAAGTTCTTTAGCGCTTCGATCTAGAAAATGCGAGCGAAGTGGGCTTTGTTTTACGTACAATGTAGATACCAACTGCAATAACAGTTGCGCCAAGAGCTGCATTACCTGCTGCACCAGTAGCTGGAGTTTGTGCTGGAGTAGCTGGCTGAGCGGTAACTGGTTTGGCTGGTTGATTATTAGCTGGTGGTGGGGTGCTAGATTGTGAATTATTGTTGTTTGCTGCTGGTGCTGGGGCTGGAGCCGGGGTTTCAGTCGGTTTGTTTACGGTTGGTTGATTATTGGCCTGATTTTGGCTTGATTGCTTGCTTCGTACATAATTACCATAGGCAAACGTGCCGAGAATAATGAGTATTATTGCAAATACCCCAATAATTATTTTGAGTAGTGTTTCGTTTCGCATAGCTCCCCCGTTATTTTGACTTTATTTTACGGATTAATATTGTTCTTTGCAAGTTTTTAGCTTGCAATAATACGTCGCTGAGTGCGAACCTGAGGATTAGCACTCACCCGCCAACACGTTAAGCAATTGTAACATTCAAATTCTACTTCGGTTTTTTGTGCACAAAAGGTAGAGCAACGAGGACATGTGCCGCGTTTTTCAATCCACTGGTTATAACTTTCAATACATTCGTCTATATAGTCTTCTTCGACGGGGATATTGAATTTTTTGGCTAACTTACGGGTAAGCAACCATGCATCAATTTCCATCGCATAGAGCTGTAAATCTGACACGTAATGAAAGTGTCCTAACTCACAATGAGAAATCTCATGCAAAAGCGCAATTTTACCTGAATTTGTTTTTAAGGCTTGAGGAAAGTAATTAATAACTTCATCTGCCGCATCATAGCTAAAATGTGCAGCTGGCAAGAACGTATGCTGGCTATACGCCGATATAATCTCCACTATTCACCCCCCGGTTTATTGTTATTTTTAGTATAGACGAAAAAAATTGCGACTACTAGACTTCATCGAGATGTTTGCCGGCGAGATACAAAGTTCCAAGTAGTGGAGCTGTTTCAATATGCTTTGCGGGTATTATTTTCGGTAACGGATAAAGTGCGTCATAGCGAGTAAGCTCTTTGTTTAAGGCTCGTGCAAAACGTTTGTAGTGTACCGATACACCACCACCAAGGATAATTGCCTCTGGAGCCACAATTTGAGAAATATTGTACAGCCCATAGCTCATTCTACGAGCAATAAGGCGCCATTGATCTCTACTATGAATTTCTGATGCCCGCGACCCAAAATCTCGTTCAATAGCCCTACCACTCGCAATAGATTCATAACTCCCACTGAGTTTGCCAAGACTTAGGTGTTCGCTTTCGACGATCTGTGCACCAAATTCAGCGTTATGTGGTGTTGACAAAGGAGATTTATCAAACATAATTACCCCACCCACACCAGTAGAGATAGTAACGTAACAAAACAATCGATATGGCTGGCCTGCACCAAATCGTGCCTCTGCTACCCCTGCAGCAGTAGCATCGTGCTCGATTATTACCGGACATTTAAATTCCTTTTGTAATGGTGTAGACAACCTAAGATTATGCCAAGGTAGATTGTGAGGTGATAAAATCATGCCTCTACGCTTATCGATTGGTGCTGGTGCACAAATTCCAATAGCGTCCACCTGTCCATTCCCAATGAGCTTGTGGATCTCATAACGTAATATAGAAACTACTTTGCGCTGGTTAGGCGGAGTAACTATGGTTGTGCTGTCATCTTTGCTTTCGCCAGTATGACTCACGCCAATTGTTGTTTTGGT
>JAHFOQ010000019.1 GCA_023261595.1 bacterium
TGAAGGTTACAACCAAGGTAAAACACATTTAGGTTCGTTCATTGTAGACGGGAGCGAAACTAATGCTACGCATACTTTTACAAGTCCGGTTACATTAACTGCGAACCAAAGTGTTAGTTCGACTGCTACTGTATTATGGCAAATCATACCAGATGAATCAAACAGCTGTGGGCAGCGTGTTGGTAGTGGGCCACCATACTATACCTCAACTAATGGCTGTAATATTAACTAATAATTGTAACAAATAACAAAATGATTTCCTACAGAACTATCTTTTTACGATTAAGTGCACTAGTATTCGCTGTTTTGTGTGTCCTTGTGTTGACATCTAATGCTCATGCGGCTACATATACAGTTATAAATACAAATGACGCTGGGGCTGGATCACTACGTCAGGCTATACTTGATGCTGAAGCAACACCTGGAGTAGCAGATATAATTGAATTTACTATACCTGGCCCGGGCCCTCATGTAATTACACCTAGCAGTACCTTACCACCAATTCACGATACTGTGACCATTGATGGCGTAACCCAGACCGGCACAGTATGTGGAACACTTGTTCCATCATTGCCCTCAGCCAGCAATACCTCTCACACCTTACAAATCACCATTGACGGTACAAATGTTAATTCAATTTTTGACTTTGATGGTGGTGGAAGCAGTGATGATGCTTCGAACTCAGTTATACGTGGCCTGAACCTAGTAAACAGCGCATTCTTTTTAGGTGCTATAGCAGTGCGACCTTCGGGCGGTGCCTTGGCTGACAATCTTACCTTTAACTGTAACTATATAGGTACTGATATAACCGGAACTACTGCCCAGCCTAATAACATTGGTATATATTTAAGCAGCACCACAGGCACAGTAGTGACTAATAACCTCATATCTGGAAACACTGCCTATGGTGTTAATTCTTTTGCTACCGCATCAATCCATCACAACTTAATAGGTACTACAGCCGATGGCACATCAGCTTTGAGTAACGCTTCGGCAGGGGTTGCTGCCGGGCTTGATACCTTGGTGTCATATAACTTAATCTCTGGAAACACAATTGGGGTTCAGGCTTTTAACACGGCTAGTATTAAATCTAATATTATTGGGCTTAACCTTGCTGGTACAGCTGTCTTGGCCAACACTGGTGATGGTGTATTGGTTCGTAATGCAACAGGAGTGACTGTTGGTGGAAGTTCTGCGACAGATCGTAATATTATCTCGGGTAATGGTACTAACGGGGTAGAGCTACTCGCAATCGACAGTGGGGGTGATGGTTGTAGCGAAGGCGACTTGACCGATGCCAGTGTGCTTGGTAATTATATTGGTACTAACATCTCCGGGGCTATTACGGCTGGATTTGGTAATGGTGGTAACGGTGTAATGGCACATGCATATTCTGCATTTGGCTGTGCAGCCAACATGACTAATATAATGATAGGCGGCAGCGCTGGTGCAGCCAACATAATTGCTGGCAATGGCGCTGATGGTGTTCGTATATATTCGAGCACAACTCTTAGCTCAGTTACTGGAGTATCTGCGCTACTTAACACAATCTATGACAATACTGGGCTTGGCATTAATTTGGCTAGCGATACAGACAACGACGGAGTAGCCGATACAGACTTAGGAGTAAACCCTAACGACGTTGGAGATATCGACGACAACGCAAATTTATATTTAAACTTCCCTGTATTAAACAGTGCCACCTACACCAGTTCTAACCAAGTAACTATCAATTACAGTCTAAATATTAATCCTGCTGACCCACATACAAGTTATAGAGTAGATTTCTATCTAGATAACACCGACCCATCGGGGTATGGTGAGGGAAGATACTTTCTTGGTACAGATAGTATCGCGGGAGATGTTACAAATCATACAACGAATGCCTTTACTAGCCCAATTGAATTATCGAGTTCTTCACACATAACTGCAGTAACTACATTTGTAGGTATTGGTGCTAATGGATTTAATGGTTCTTCAGAGTTTGCAGCCACTATACAACCAACCTCTGTTAATGACCTTGCTCCTACTGGTCAAAATCAACAAATACCACTAATAATTTCATTAATAGGCATTATTAGTGCAGCTGCCTTGTTATATCGTGCCCACAAATTATACTATCTGAGTTAGTTTCTTATTGCACACTATGCCTATAATAAGAGATAATGATTGGTATGAATATAGTTACTCCTCGTCGTCCGTCTGGATTTCCAGAATATTTACCTGCTGATCAAATTGAATTTAATCGAATGCTTTCTGTAATAGCAGAGGTTTATAATCTGTTTGGATTTACACCAGTTGAAACCCCGGCAATCGAACTTGCTGAAGTGCTGCTCGCAAAGGGTGGCGGTGATACAGAAAAAGAAATATACCGTTTTACTAAAGGCGAAAAAGAGTATGCCCTGCACTATGATTTAACCGTTCCATTGGCACGATATGTGTCTGAGCACCAAAATGATTTAGCCATGCCGTTTCGTCGATATCAAATTCAAAAGAACTGGCGAGCCGAACGTGCACAAAAGGGTCGTTTCCGTGAATTTGTACAGTGTGATGTAGACGTTATCGGTTCTAACTCTGTTTTGCACGATGCAGAAATTGTGTCGGTTGTGAGTAACGTATTTGACCGTCTAGAAATAGGTAAATATATTATACGAATAAGCAATCGAAAGCTTCTTGCTGGTTTTGTTGAAGCAATAGGGCTAGAGAGCAAAACCAATGATGTTTTGCATTTAGTAGATAAATTAGACAAGATTGGTAGTGATGCCTTAACTGTTGAATTAGAAAAGATTAGATTAACCAAAGAAGACACTGAACAAATAATTGATTTTGTCTCTATTACTGGATCTCCAAAAGAAGTACTCGAACAATTAGAAGGACTTTCTATAGAGAATACGATATTTAAATCTGGCATGAGTGAAATGCAAGAGCTTCTATTTACACTTACGGCCGCTAATGTTAAACCTGATTGTTATAGTTTTGATCTTCGCATTGTACGCGGTTTAGACTACTATACTGGAACGGTATATGAAACTAATTTAATTGAGTTTCCTGAATTTGGTAGTGTTTGTTCAGGAGGGCGATATAATGATTTAACAAAGTATTATTCTACTGCTGATCTACCAGGTGTTGGTATATCTATTGGTTTGACACGACTCTTTGCCGCTCTACAAGAGGTAAATAAAATAAGTAATAAAATAGCTTCACCCAGTAGAGTATTAATTACCCAGTTCGGTAACAAAAAAGTTTTAGCGCGAGCAGTTGAAGTAGCAAGTGAACTTCGAGCTAAAATGATTAATACCCAGGTCTATTTAGATGAAGCTAAACTTGATAAACAGTTTAAGTATGCTGATAAACTTGGCGTACCATATGTAATTGTTATTGGAGAAGCAGAATTAGAAAGTAATAAGCTTGTGCTAAAGAACATGAGTACTGGTGATCAGAGCGTAGTTACACTAACTGAAGTAGTTGAGTTGTTAGAAATTTAATAGAGAAGGTGTGCTTGTCATCTATACTGAGTGAAAGCATAATTTAAGTATGAAACATTTAACCCAGATTATTAACCTCGTCGGAGGATCTAAACTTTTAGCAATTGATGTAGCCAATTCTAAAGAAGTGCAGGTAAATGCAATTGTTCGAGCTGGTTTTTTATATACCCCAAAGAGTAAATATGAACTACCACATTTACTCGAGCATTTATGTTTTGATGGCAATGAAGAATACAAAGACCCTCAGAAATTTGCATATCAGCTTGAATCACTTGGAATATATTCGAATGCTTTTACGAGCTCGCAGAATGTTCGGTATCATTTTGATGGTCATGTAGATGATATTGAAAATATTTTAGAATTAATTTTTACGCAAATAAACCGGCCACTTTTTTTAGACAAGTTTGTAAAACAAGAAAAAGAAGTTATTACAAATGAGAACAATCGTTATAGTAAAGATGACGATTATGTTTGCTGGCTTAACTCGGCAAAGAGTATATCAGCCGATGCTATGAGTGCTGAGGACAGAACTAACACACTTAAGAGTATATCCGCCGAGGATATAAAAGCTTTCCATACTAAGACACATACAAGCGGGAATACATATTTCTTAGTATCTGGTGATATAAAGACTAAAATTTCTCTAATTGAGGATAAGTTAAATAATTTATTAACTCAATACAGAAGCGGTGAAAGAATTCAGTACCAACCAGAAAAAGTTCTCGCATTTCAAAAAAAAGTTGTAACTGCTCCTGCTGTACATACAAATCTTTCACACTTTGATCTTACCTTTATACATAAAGGATTTCCACGTGAACTTGGTCCGGCACTACGAATATTTAATTGTATGTATAATATTGGAATATTTTCACGGATGCATTTTAAGGCACGTTCGAAAGGCTTAACTTACGGTACAAGTTCAAGTTATTATTTAGATAGAGATAATTCTGGCTTTACCATTTCTGATAAAACGGCACCAGAGAAATTGCTTCCACTCTTTACTCTCGCAGTTGAAGAATTGGCAAGTATTCTAAATGGTGATTTTTCAGAACGAGAATTTACTCGAGCCCAGGGATATGTAACTCGTCAATTTGAAACTGGATTTTTTACCCCGGGCGGGTTGGCAAGTTGGTACCGTGAATATTTTTCTGAGGATATTGAATGTATTGATCCGCGAAAAGAACTACAGACACTAAAGAGTATTACTCAACAAGATATTTTACAGCTAAAAGAAAAATTCTTTATTCCAAAAAGCTGGGTTATATCGTTGGTAGGTAATAATTTAGAAAAAAATCAGTCTCAATATGTCAAAGTTGTAGAAAAATATTTTGGTTAAAGATTGATCTTTAGATCTTTAATCTTTATGAGTTCTTTTTTCTCGCTCACACGATCTACTACTTCAACAGAATCTTGTTCTAAGGTTTTTTTAGAAATTACGATTTGAGTTGGTATACCAATAAGGTCTGCGTCTGCAAATTTTTCGCCAGGGTGCACATCGGCTCGATCGTCAAATAAACAATTTTCTTCACCAAGTTCTTGATAAATCTTTTCACTAGCTTGAATATTTTCAGCGTCTGGAAGAGCAATAATGTGATAGTCAAAAGGAGATACGTTTTTTGGCCAAATAAGGCCTTTTTTGTCATGATGTTTCTCGGCAATTACTCCCATAATTCGTGAAATACCTATTCCATAACTACCCATCCATACTAGGTGGCGTTTATTGTCTTTATCGGTGAAGTAATAATCGAGTAGTTCAGAATACTTCGTACCAAGTGGGAATATATTTCCTACTTCACTGGCCTTAATTTTTTCAAGATCATCAAAATTTACACCAAGTTTTTTTGCATCTTCTGGTGTTGCTATCTCTTTGTTATAAGCAATATTATTATTTCTATCTAAATAGATAACATCTTCACCGCTCTCTAATAAGGTTTGAAATTCGTGCGAATATTCTTCGGTAAAATCTCCACCCGAAGCTAGGGTAACAAATGTATCTTCACCGAGTCCTAACTTTTCATAAATAGCAACATATCGTTCTTTGGCCATTTCATAAAATTCTTTTAAATTCTCTTCAGATACATGAAAACTGTATAGATCCTTCATAATAAATTCTCGGCCTCGCATTAGACCAGATTTAGCGCGAGCTTCATTTCTGAATTTTGTTTGAATTTGATACGTAGCAAATGGAAGGTCTTTATAACTATTTACGTATTGTTTTGCTATTGGCGTAATAACATCTTCGTGGGTGGGGTTTAAAATATATTCGGCTGTGCTCTTTTGCAGCGCTATGTCATTGGCAGCCTTTGTGCTCATTAATACATCAACACTATCGTGGCGCTTTGTTGCTTGCCAGCGTTCTTTAGGTGAAAGTGCAGTTAGGTGAAGTTCGCTTGCAATTTTATTCATTTCTTCACGCACAATAGACTCAATATTCTGAATTACCCTCCAACCAAGCGGAAGAAATGCATACGCCCCGGCAAGTTCTTGGTAAATAAACCCAGCTCTCGTTAATAGTTGCGCATTAATAGACTCCGTTTCTGCAGAAACGGTTTTTGATGTTTTGGTAAAGTTTTGAGAAAATTTCATGTTCTTATTATTATACGGAACAGATGTGAAAGCAAATGATAATTATTTTTGCATTAAAATTTCGATACCCGGTAACTTTTTACCTGCAAGAAGTTCGAGGCTAGCTCCACCACCTGTTGATACAAAACTAAAATGTGAATGCAAGTTAGCCTTATCGACATATGCAGCAGTATCACCACCTCCAACAATCGTCTTTGCATCACTACTTATCATTGCATGCGCTAAACTTTCCGAAGCTTTCGCGAATGCAGGTACTTCGGCGCGTCCGAGTGTTCCATTCCAGAAAACAGTTTTACTCTTTGCTACAACTTCATTGAAATGATCCATAGTTTCTGGTCCGAGGTCTAAGGCAATTTCGCCGGGTTTTAGTTCACTAACTTTAGTAGTGCGAAGACCCCTTTTACCTTCAATATCTTTCGCAACAATTACATCGCTCGGTAAGAGTAAACGTACATTATGACGTTTCGCTGAAGATAGTATTTTTTTCGCATCAGCCAAAGATTTTTTTTCAATCAGGCTACTTTGCATATTGTTACCAAGTGCTGTGAGAAAATTATTTGCCATTGCACCACCGATAAGTAAAGCATTCACATGTTTTAATAACTCGTGTAATACTTCTATCTTGTCAGATATTTTAGCACCACCAATTATTGCAGTGTATGGCTTTGCAGGTGTCTTCATAAGCTCAGAGATTGTGTTGTATTCTCTTTCGAGTAATAATCCTGCTGCATGAGGAAGAAGTTTAGGTACTCCAACAATACTTGCGTGAGCTCGATGTACAGCTGCAAATGCATCGTCAACATAGCATTCCGCTAAGTCTGCTAAGGATTCTGCAAACTTTTTGTTATTAGACTCTTCACCCTTATGGAATCTTAAATTTTCGAGTAACATTACATCCCCAGTACGTAGATAGCTCGCTTCAGAATCTACTTCATTACCAATACAATTATCTACAAAAATCACATCTCTATTGAGTAGTTTTGGAAGTAATTTAGCGACTGGACGTAAGCTCATAGGTTCAACTATTTTTCCGTCTGGTCTGCCGTTATGGCTTGCGAGAATTATTGAACAATCGTGTTCAAGTAAATACTCGATGGTTGGTAGACTTGAGCGTACTCTAAATTCGTCGATAACTTCACCGTTATCTACAACATTATAGTCAACCCGTAAGAATACTTTTTTACCGGTAAAATCAACCTTATCAAGCGTAAGCAATTTCATCTCTTTATTATATCAAGAAAGGCTTGTTCAAGGTAGCAGTAACGCATCTCGTACACGAGGAAGGGTATAACGACCAAGAGAAGTTTGCACTGTTTCTGATTGTGTTGTTACGGCAGTAAAAAAACCAGCTTTTTTTACTAAATTTATTGTGGTTTGATCGTATCTTCCGTATGGGTAGGCGAAAGTTGAAACTGTAATATTATACATATCCTCAAGTCGCTTTTTACTTTCGGTAATTTCTTGCCACTGTTTTTGTTCGTTTAGGATTGGCAAATCAGCATGATTAAGCGTATGTGCACCAATTTCGATTAAGCCCGAGTCTTCTAATTGTTTTACCTGTGACCAATTAAGGTAACTATCACCACAGGCTAAATTAGTTCGTGTTAATCCAATACAATGATTACTATCTTCGCCGCCAAGAATAATATAAAAAGTAGCTTTCATTTGATATTTTTTTAGCAATTCAAAACTATGTAGTTGATCTTCAAATCCGTCATCAAAAGTAATAACAACAGGTTTTGTTGGTAGTGGTCCACCAGTATATAAAAAATTACTGAGTTGACCCATCGAAATAGCTGTGTAGCCGTGAGACTGAAGATGCTGCAGTTGAGCCTCAAAATTAGCAGGTGTATAGTGATACATCAATATAGGAACCTTAGTAGAATAATTTGCTAAAGGTTCGGTTGGAAGTGAATTGATGACAGGAAAATTTGCTCGATTAAATGCTGTTGGTCGATTTAACTTAATGTTGTATTGAGCGAGAGAAATATGTGAGTGATCTGGTGAAAGCGATAAAACTTGATACAAAACCGAGAACATTAATAACACAAAAATAAACCCCACTACGCCTATGTTAATTATACTATGCGGTTTCTTTGTTGTTTTTGGCTTTTGATCAAAATCAAATTGAGCCCTTGGATTAAAAAGTAAAGCTGACATTTATATAAAATTATACTTGGCTATTAAGTAACTTTCGAGCTTAAGTGGAAAGCTGAGGTCCTAGTGGAGAGGGTGGTGAGGTTGGTGGAGCTGATTGGTTTATTGCGTTGTCTTGTTGTGTTTGGGTCTGTGCATAGGGGCTAGTAGCAGCAGGCTGTTGAGAAGGTAATGGAGCTGGCGGCGGTACAGTTGGTGCTATTGGTGGAGGAGGCGTTGATTGTGTTGGAGTACTTGCTACATTAAGGTTTGGTGTTGGAGGAATTGGAGCTGTCTGCGTAGGCTGAGGCGTCTGAATTGGTTCGGACTTTTCAGTGCTTGTAGGAGTAATATTTTGATTACTTGGATTGCTGAGATTTACTTGATTTGCATTAAGATCAGCTTGTATTTCTAAAAGACGATTATATTTTGCAACTCTTTCACCACGCATTGGTGCACCAAGCTTTATACCCATAGCGCCAACCCCGTAGGCAAGGTCTACGATAAAGTCATCATTTGTTTCTCCGCTACGATGACTAATAATTACTTTTGCTTTTGATGCACGAGCAGCTTTTATGGCTTCAAAAGTTTCTGTAATGGTTCCTACCTGATTCGGTTTTATAATAATCCCATCAAAAAGATTGGACTTTTGTAATTCTTCAATCTTGGTTTTGTTTGTTACGGTATAGTCGTCTCCGATAATTAAGAAAGGCTTTTCCGGTCGGGGCAGAGTTTTTAAAATTTCAATACCTTCAATATCATTTTCGGCAAAAGGATCTTCTATAGAAAAGATAGGAAACTTGGCATCCCAAGCTTCATATAACTTTAATAAATCGCTCGCATGAAGCTGTTGATTTTCAACAGTATAAACCCCTTCTTTATAAAAAGTATTAGCAGCTGCGTCGAGGGCAATATCAAACTTTGCTTCCATTTTCGAGTTGAGCTGACTAAAAGCTTCTAAAATTACTTCGGTGTTTGTACCAATTGGAGCGAGCCCACCTTCATCTCCAACTAACTTTGCAGAGGGTCCATAAAGATTCTGCATAACTTTTTGAATCGTGTGATATACATTATAAATCACCTGTATGGCATCTGTAGGAGTATTTGTCTGAGGAACTACCATATATTCCTGAATGTCTAAACCTGGTGCATGTTTACCACCACCAACTATATTGGCAAATAATCGTGGAAATTCTGGAGTAGTTTGGTTTGTTTCTGCTATATATTGCCAAAGCGGTTTTTCTGCTTCTGCTGCACTGAGTTTTAAGTATGCACCCGAAAGACCGAGCAAGGTATTGCCACCAAGATTTTCTTTTTTTTCTGAACCATCGAGTGCGATGAGTAGACCATCAAAATCATCTTGTTGTCCGAGTGGGTATCCAATAAATTTTGGCGCAATAACATTACTAATAAGTTCAATACTGTTTAATACGCCATTTCCATTATAATCATTGCCACCATCTCGTTTTTCTGCAGCTTCATTTGTTCCTCGGCTTGCTCCTGCTGGTACAGAAAAATCAGCACTATTACCAGAGTCAGAAATTATCCGCACCATTATAGTTGGCTCACCACGACTGTCGAATATTTGATAGGGGGAAATTTGTTTAATATTCATAAGGTTTATTGTTTATTATTATAGCATAAGCACTATTTTCAAAAAACGTTTATACGGTGTTGGTAGGCATTTGTTTAAAAAAGTTAGAAATGTTTTCTAATGTTGTAGTATTTATTCTTAAAAGTGCCTCAGTAGTATTAAATGCATTATGCGGAGTAATAATCACATTCGGCATTTTTTCGAGCAGCATTTGTTCTATGGCGCAATCAAAACCACGTTTCTTGGGCTGGAGTAATAATTCTGTTTCTTCATCGAGTGAAAGTAAATTTTCTCCTTCAATTACATCAAGACCAGCACCACCCAGTTTGCCACTTGCAAGAACCGCTACAAGTGCTTTGGTATCTATTAACTCACCTCGAGAAGTATTAATAAGTACAGCACCCTTTTTCATTTTAGCGAACGCCTGTGAATTAATGAGGTGTTTATTCTCTCCGGTATAGGGAGCATGTAGAGTAATGATGTCTGCTGTAGCATACAAATCTTGCAGGCTCGCGTAGCGTAAATTGTAATTGTTCTCAAGCTCTGCATTAGGGAATGGATCGTATGCAATGACAGGCATGCTAAATCCATTCGCAATTTTAATAACATGTTGACCAATACTACCTGTACCTATCACTCCAAGTGTTTTACCGTTTAGATCAAATCCAGTAAGAGTTGTATGATCGATATTGCCTGATTTGCCCTGTTCGATAGAAGGAACAATTTTTCTACTGAGAGCTAAAAGAAGCATAAAAGTATATTCTGCAACCGTATTTTCTCCATATCGAGGAACATTTGAAACAATTATATTGGCGTGTTTTGCAGCTTGAACATCTATGTTGTCATAGCCAGTGGTACGTGCAGCAATAAATTTTACCTGAGGCAGGGAATGTAAAAGTGCTGCAGTAATTTTACTTGGTACATGAACACTAATAACACTTGCATCACGAGCAAGTTCGATATTTTGTTCTGTAAGAGGTTCTTGATAAAAAGATAACTCAGCGTTAAAAGCGGCTAGATGCTGAGTAAAATACCTGCGATCAGTTGGTGTTGAATCAAAGAATACAAATCGATTTTTCATGGGGGTAAAACTTATGGTTACTTTCTTAATACTACTATAAAATCTGATATATTAGCAGTTACCTTACGGATTTTGAATATGCCTTGGATTCGTTTTAGGGTAATATAACTTTGATTTAACTCAACCGCCTTCGTTGGATCAGCATCAATTTGCTCAATTTTCCAGACCGAAAAATCATCATCAACAATTCCCCCTGCTACAGGAATATTATCTTTACCGTCGCTAGCGCATGAAATAACCGCGGAATTTTCTGGCAAGAATGGCATAGAAGAAAGCGCAACATCTTGATTACGCCCGCCCTTTCCCGGGTGGGTAACATGTACTTGAGTTTCTCCACATGCAAGGAGTGCAGTGTTTCGGGTAACCGATTTCGCCATTTGTGGGCCAACATTCTTTGCGAATCCATTCAGGGATTTTGAGTATACTTTTGGTATATACCCCAGCTCTACTGCTTTGGTTTTCATGGCATAGAGTGCAGTTTCACCACTTGCTAATATAATATTATGAACTTTCTCAAAATATTTCGGATCCTTAGGTGTCTCGACAAAGTTTAGGTTTCCTAAGCCGTGTTTCTTTGCAAGCCCTTCTGCATCTGCGATTGAGGTGGTGTCTCGAACGGTTGGACCAGATGCAACCATATCAATTTTATTTCCTGGCACGTCTGAAACGATTAAACTCAGTACTTGGGCAGGGTAGGCATATTTTGCCAAAAAGCCACCGTGAATTTCACTTAAATGCTTACGAATAGTATTCATTTCAGTAATATCTGCACCACTTTTTAGTAAGTGATCACCAACGACCTGTAAATCCGTACATGTCAGGTTACCACTTGGTCGGCAGATAAGTGAACTACCTCCACCACAAATAATAGTAATAACCAAATCATCTTTATTAGCCCGAGAAAGAATCTTAATTATTTCATTCGTTGCTACTATATTTTTTTCTGAAGGTAAAGGGTGTGTGCCTTTAAATGACTTTATCTTTCCGAGCCATAATCTTTCAATATCTATAACTGCCCCCGCTTTTACCATAGATGTAGGAATTGTTTTTAAAATAGATCGGGTTGCTCGGGCTGAGCCTTTACCAAGGCCGATGATATAGATATTTTTATAACCTTCTAGATTGAATTCGTGCATACCAATGCAAAGTTTTTTTTGTTGGAGACTGCAAACATTCTGAAACAAACGATTAATTTCGATTGCTTCATATCCAGCCTCTGCAATGAGCAAGGCATCCCTTCGTATCGGGTTGACAGCGAGTTTTGAGAGATTTTTAATAATCATAATAAAAGTTCTTATGTATATTATAGCAATTCATGACAATATAAGAGGTTTTACTATAATAGAAAAAGCCCAAGCGTGTGCTTGGACTTTTTCTATGGTGACCCCAAGGGGAATCGAACCCCTGTTGCCAGGATGAAAACCTGGTGTCCTAACCGCTAGACGATGGGGCCTTACGGCTGTTTTTAACCTTAAAATAGTACCACAAATACTCGGTTCAATCAAGAATGTTGCGTAAAGTAAAATTTGTGGGTATAGTAACCATAAGGATTAATATGGAAACACGGAACAATTCAGATTACAGTGGAGACAGGTTAACACTTGGCGATATTGGTGTATCAAAAGACGATTTACAAGCGGAGCTACAGGCCATGAAAGATGAACTAGGCCCAGATAATGTCGTACAGATGAGTGATTATCGTCCTACTGAACCAATAGTAAAAAGTGGCAAACCTCGCTCTACCCACGAACGCAATAAAAAGATTAAGGCAGTTGTTCTAGCGGGTGCAACCTTGCTGGGATCAGCAAAAATAACATATGAAATGTTTCGAGATAAAATTCACCCAGTAGAAAGAATAGAATCAGCCGAAGAGCTGGAAGCAGCTAAACCTGTGGATATTGAAGATATCAAACCAGGCAGTGAACTTGAAGTTTCTCCCTTTTCTTACACTGTAACAGGAGGAAACGTTCGCACAAGTCCACAGGTAGAATTTAATGATGAAAATCTCGTTCAACACACCGATTTAACGGGCAAAATTATTACTCATCCAATTGAGGTTACAGATGAATCGAACTCAACAAATGGAAATTGGTATGTCTTTTATGATGGCGATGGTCAAAAATTTGCTATTAACGAGCAGAATTTAGACGTTATTGCTGATCCAAATATAATAGAAACGAATGATATTACCGTAACTGTCGATAAGACCACAAACATGGGTATTATTGCGCACGATGCTAACAATATTTCTATGCAAGTGGCTACAGTCGTAGAAGCTTCTTCATAGAGAATACTGTTTAAGAGTATCTAAAAGCTTATGCTTTTCTGATACTATAGAAGATATGAAGATCGACGCGAGAAATTTTAAAAAAACCAAAATAGTTGCTACTATCGGGCCAGCATCCGAAGAAAAAATAGAGCAATTATTGAACTCTGGCGTAAATGCTGTGCGATTAAATTTTAGTCATAACACACATGCTTGGCATGGGAACATGATTGGTCTTACACGTAAAACAGCGCAAAAATTAAACCGTTCCGTAGCTGTTATTGCTGATTTACAAGGTCCTAAGATCAGACTCGGTAATTTGCCAAAAGGTGGAGTAGAGCTTAAATCTGGTCAGAAAATTACTCTTGAATATGGCCGAGAATATGACGAAAATGTTCTTCCTATCCAATTTGATTTTTCGGCTCGAGTAAAAAAGGGTGACAGAATTCTTTTACGGGATGGTATGGTTACTACAGTGGTGGTTTCAGTAAGGCCAAAATCAATTCAGGTAGAAGTAAACAACAGCGGAAAAGTTGGGAGCAAACATGGGATTAATTTGCCCGATACTGTATTTGACTCACACAGTGTTCTTACAAAAAAAGATCGAGAAGACGTAGAATTTATTGCAAAACAAGACGTCGATTATGTTGCATTAAGCTTTGTTCAAACTGCAGCTGACATTATTTACTTACGAAAGATACTAAAAGAACTTGGTAGTGAAGCTCGTATTATCGCGAAGATCGAAACACGTGTAGCAACAGAAAATTTAGAAGAGATAATTGCGGTTTCTGATGTAGTTATGATTGCGAGAGGAGATCTTGCAACTGAAACAAGCAATGAAGACGTACCTTTGATTGGTCGAGAAATTGTACAGCTTTCACGAACCTATAAGCGTCCAGTAATTATGGCTACTCAAATGCTCGAAAGCATGATTAATAGCCCACAACCTACTCGAGCAGAAGTAAATGATATAGCTACCGCTGTTAATATTGGTGTAAGTTGTGTAATGCTTTCTGGAGAAACTGCAACAGGTCTTTATCCTGTAGAAGTTATTCAGCTTATGAAGCGAGTTATATTAAAGAGTGAAGCATATTTTGATAAGTACCGTATGGAAATTGATTTAATTCCGCAACATCCCGTAAATGAAAGTTTTTTTGATGTTCAAGAGATAGAAGAAGTAGGTACTATAAAACGTATTATGACCCGAACCCAAAAAATTCACACAAAAAATTCTCCAGGAAAATTAAGTAATCAGGCTGTGCAGACGAGCGTTAGTCTGGCTGCAACCACCTTAGCTGAACAGGTTGGAGCGAAAATGCTTCTAGCTGAAACACTTACAGGAAGTACTGCACTTTCTCTTGCGTCGCTTAGACCACCCATGCCGATTCTTATCGCGAGTCCAAATAAACGTGTGTGTAACCAAATGGCAATTGTATGGGGAGGAAAACCATTTCTCGTTGCCCGAAAAGAAGATGTTTCTAGTAGTGTAATAAACCAACTGAAGAAACGTGGTCATGTTCAGAGTGGTGATTGGATTGTGCGAGCTTTTGCGAAAAAGCATGGAGTGAGTGGTGGAACCGATACTATTCGACTTATCGAAGTAGAGTAGCTCGCCTTGGTGAAAGTTGTTATACTTAAAACAAATGAATCTCCCCCGAAAAATTATTATTGGTAATTGGAAGTTAAACGATACAGTCGCTGAAGGTACGGTATTGCTTCATAAAATCCACCAAGAGCTAAAAGGATTTTCTACAGCAACAATTATTGTTTGTCCTCCAGCAACTCATTTGTATCCACTCCACAGAGAACTTACCAGCTTAAAATCAGAACCCAAAATTGAACTCGGTGCACAAAATATATCTGACTTTGAATCTGGTGCACACACAGGAGAAGTCTCGGCTATTATGGTACGTGATCTAGCAAAATACTCAATTATTGGCCACTCTGAACGCAGAACACATTATGGAGAAACAGATGATCAGATAACACGAAAGGTAGCAATTGCACTCGAGCATGGGTTACAGCCTATTTTATGTGTTGGTGAAAATTTGCAGCAACGACATGATGGTAAAGCTCATCAGGTAGTACTCGACCAACTCAATACAGATTTAGCTGATGTAACTGCTGCAGAACTCAAAAAAGTTATTATTGCGTACGAACCCATTTGGGCAATTGGTACCGGAACCTTTGCAAAGCCTGCCGAAATAGAAGATATGTTACGTTTAATACGCAATGCTCTAGTACAGAGTTTCGGCCAATTAGCCAGCACAGAAAGCCGAATTGTGTATGGTGGAAGTGTGGACGCTGAAAATGCCAAAACAATTTTAAATCTTCAAGGTTGTGACGGTGTATTGGTGGGTGGGGCGAGTTTAAAACCCAAAGAATTCGCTACAATTGTACGAGCAACAGATAAATAACCTAGAAATTATTGCAAAATTTGATATAATTTACCTGAAATTAACCGGAGAACTAGTATGTCACTCTTAGATATGACCTATGGCGATAAAGCCCCTAATATTGTAAACACGGTAATAGAAAATTCAAAAGGTAGCCGGCTAAAAATTGAATTCGAAAGAGAACTCAATAACTTTGTTTTAGATAGAGTTCATCAAACTCACCTAGGAAGCCCAGCAGAATATGGATTTGTTCCTTCTACACTTGATGAAGATGGTGATGCACTTGATGTATTGTTAATCTCAGATGACCCAATGCCAATGGGGCTTATTGTACCTACACGAGTTATTGGTGTGATGTATATGATTGATAGCGGTGAAGTTGATAACAAATTAGTTGGTGTGCCAGCTGATGACAAACACTATGACGATATTCAAAGTATTGATGATGTAAGCGAACATTGGAAGAAAGCGGTTCAGCACTACTTTGAACACTACAAAGACCTTAAAGGTGACAAGGTAGAGATTAAAGGTTTTGCAGGTATCGATGAAGCTACCAAGATCTTTGATGAGTGTGTAGAGCGCTATAACAAAAAATAATCTTTGTGTTACAATCTGAGGGTCACATCCAGGCCTAAGGGGGCTAAGGTGAAGATCTTTGTATGTTGTAGCGAAGCATTTTATCC
>JAHFOQ010000004.1:0-32321 GCA_023261595.1 bacterium
GAATTTGCTCGTACAACAGCTTGTTGCAAGGTGACGTCACTTACTTCAACTTCAAAAACTGCTTTTGGTAGCTGAGTTTCGACAGACTTTGTGCCAGTCTTCGAGAAAGTTGCAGCTTTCATTATGCGATCCCCCATATTCGTACAATTGATTTTTTTGGACCAGGAATTGCACCTTTAATACCAATAATATTATTCTTTGCATCCACATGCGCTACGGTCAAATTTTTTGTTGTAACTTGAGCATTGCCCATATGTCCTGCCATTTTTTGGCCCTTAAATACGTGTTGCGGATACCCAGCACCAATAGAACCAGGGGCACGATAATTGTGACTACCATGTGTTTTTGGTCCACGAGCAAAATTATGTCGCTTAATTGTCCCGGCGAAGCCTTTTCCTTTAGAAACACCACTTACGGTTATAGTGTCGCCAACAGAGAAAACTTCGGCAGTAATATTATCTCCTACTTTTGGTATTTCAGTTTCACCTTCTGTGCGAAATTCTCCAAGAGTTTTAGGTGTTGCACCGCTTTTTTTCACATGACCAACCTGCGGTTTTGCAAGTTTTTTTGTTTCGCCAAAACCAAGCTGAATAGCATTATAGCCATCAGTTTCATCGGTCTTTACTTGAGTCACCACACATGGTCCAGCAGAAAGCAAGGTAACAGGAATAACGGCTCCCTTTTCAGAGAACACTTGAGTCATACCAATTTTTTGTGCAATCAATGCTTTCATAAAATAAATTGAAAAAAATAATATCTGAACACTTGATGGTTTCGGCTTTTACCGACCTTTCCTATGTTCAGCTGTGGCGACTTGATTTGTAAAAACTCTTCTTTTCGAGTAAGTTTTTTAAGTCGTTAGCTAGTGTATCAGAAAAACACCTGATATGTCAACACTCTAAAGCTGGATTGTAATGCCAAGACCGTACAGGCCAAACAAAGCGCCAACCACTAAAAGTGCATATTCAATTTTTCGATCAATTCGTAAGAAATCGAACTGAGAAAATCCAAAACCAAGTATCAATCCAACAGGAATGAAACGGTGACCACCAAAGCCGATCCAAACCGTACCTAGTAATAGATATATTCCTGCTTTTACTAAAAAAACAAAATCGTGTGCAATAGAACGTTTAGGCTTTTTTGTGCTCATTTTTTAAATCGAGATCTAATTTGGAATAAGAAGAAGAATCCAATAACTGCCGAAATTGCTGCTCCTACTACATTTAAGTTGAGTAAGTTACCGACAATTGCCACAACTTCAGCGTAAAAAGCAAAGTCCCACCCAAGTAATTTTTTATGCTTTAACCCAGGAATTGAAATAAGTAATAATATTCCTTCCGCAGCGAGGAACACAATACCAAAGCCGATTGTTGAGAAGAAGCTAAATGTACCTGTAGAAGCAGCTACGCCTGAAAATACTGCCCCTAGACCCAATAATGTAAGTAAGCCAAAGCCTCGAATTATCACACCAATAAGCGCAAAAAGCCAAACCCACTCCGCTACCCAATCTTTTGCAGATTTCGGTAGTTGAAGTGGGCCTTTATCACCAAAAATATTATCAAGAGCATTCATTATTCCTGCAGAATTTTTGCTATTCCAGGAATGAATTTTTGATCTTTTTTTATTTTTCGCCATTTTTATTTTCCTTTATTTTTAGTAGAGTATATCTACTACATGTAGAAGAATCTATTTAATTAGGTTGATGCCGCCAATAATTGGAAGTGGGACCATCTTTTTGTTGACTACATTTACAATACCGAGAATAGAAAGAACAAATGTTCCAATCCAAACTAACCAAATGAGCATGGCAAATAGACCGAAGAAGCCGAGACCACCCATTAAAGCAATAAATCCAATCACCCATTGTAATAGAACTAATACGATTTCCAGTCCAAATAGTGTTAGTCCTTGTTTAGCGTGATATTGTGCAAATTTAGAATCTTTGGCAGCTAGCAATGGAACTAAACAAAGAATTCCTAGATAAGCTAATACACCCATTAGTACATCGTTTGAATCATTACTTGTTGTTGCTGGTTTATTATCTTCTGGCATTTTACTCTCCTTATTAATTATTGAAGTTTTTAACTTGTTTTCATTGTAATACAGCTTAAGAATAAAGCGCAAGTTTTTCTATCTTAATTCTACATTCAAAACTTGACAGTATTGCTCTTTTAAGCTTAGTATAAAACCTATCGCTGCAACGAAGCAACGGTTGAATACAGTACCTATCCGCAGAGTCACTCATCTAAAGCAGAGGGAGGAAGAGTGACGCAATACCTAAAACCCCCATCAACAGCAACCGATACGAACATGACGGTGGAATACGCCATGTTCTATCCAACTCAGAAAGTTGGAGGAAAAAAACGTCGGCGGACCGTAATGCTCATTGTTATGCCCGTCTGCACCAAGACCAAAGATGGGTTCAGAGATACAGTCGAGAGCTATCTCGATCGGAATGGCATCACAGTTGTTCGTCTCAGCAGCACTCATGTTGCGATCGTTCCTGATGAGAAGTTCGTCGATGGGCAGGTCCGGGGCATCCTCGATTCCGTCGCTCGCTATCGAGGACTCACTCCAGACCAACTCAGGAGACGACGCCTCTATGGCGTGGCTGTGACTTCACTGCGGGGCTATTTCGAGAGTCAGATGCCTCTTTTGCTTCAGCGTTTAAGTGCCGATGCTGGCACATCTCACATCATTACTTACCCCAGCGGGTAAACCAAGGTCGTCGTCGAGATTGGAGCTCGACATACCCCGTCCGCCATTGTGCGGACGGGGATTTTATTTATCATAAGCTACATTTTTCTTGCAATCGGTAAAGTTGCCTGATACAATCCTATTTCGTCATAGGTACCTACCCACAAAAACGAGGACTCTCACCATGGAAAGCCCCTTTCTGCAGGACCCAGATATTGGTCGTTTGCAAGTTATTACCGAACGAATTGATCAGGTAACATATATACAACTCATGAGCTGTCTGCGTAAATCTCAAATTGCCTGGGCAGTTGCTTCTTCGCGTGGTCTGGGTGACTGGACATGGCAAGAAGAACCGTTTTTGATCGAGATATCTTCTCCACGTGCAATTAGAAAATTCAATCAAATTTTGCAGGGTCACAATCCACGTATTAGTATTTCTGAAACACGCATTAAAGAACCGGAATGTGATAAAGATGAACTCCTTGCTCGAGTTACGAATTTCTTAATGCAGCCTTGTCTTCCGAGCTTTTTACGACCAGTTGCTCTGAGAGTTGATCTCCCGCAAATCAGTAATGAAGATCCATACAAAATTGCTGGTATCATATTTTCAGCAGGTCTCGATGAACGATATATTGTTGATCGTCTCCAACCCATTCCCTAGAAACATTCTAGGGTTTTTTAATAAATTAGTACATGTTCCACAAGTTATATCTGTACTATCTCACCGCCAAGTTTATCTCTAAAATAGTTATCGTGGCTGACATACAAAATTGCACCTGAATAGTTAAGCAGGGCTTTCTCGAGCTCTTCAATAGAAGGAAGATCTAAGTGATTTGTAGGTTCATCGAGAATGAGTAAATTAGGCTTTCCAGCGAGCATCTTTATAAGCTGGAAGCGTGCTTTTTGTCCGCCCGAAAGTTTACCCAGGGCTAGGCCGAGGTCTCTTTCTGGTTCGAACAAATATTGATGTGCTAAGCCTCGCATTTTTTCATCATTCATATCAACGTTTACCGCTAAATACACTTTTTTTATCGCTTCGGCTAACGATAATTTAAGTAGTTCTGAACCGATCTCTTGTTCATAATATCCTACATTGAGAGCCGGTTCTGGCTCTATAAATCCATCGAAACTTTTAGACTGATGAAGTTCTTTTTCGTTGGCATAATCTAAAATAGCGCGTATCAACGTGCTTTTTCCGGCTCCGTTTCTTCCTCGAATCTCTACCCTGTCTCCGGTATTTAACATAATACTAACACCTTCAAATAATGGGACGCTATAGCCAAGTGAAAGATTCGAGACATTCAATAAACGCTGGAAATGTCCTGATCCTGAATCTGTTTTAACGGCTATGTTTCGAGCTTTGTACTTATCATACTTTTCTACCACCTTGCTATGTTCTGTTTCTATAGAGCTTTGATCTACCCAGAAACTTGGTTTATTGAGAGTTTTTTCGAGTTCAGCAATCTCTTTTTCGAAACGCTTAATCATTGGTATGAAAGGGTTTGGATTTTTACTTGTGCTGGCTTTTTTGCGATTCGCTTCTTGTAGTTGTTTTTTTAGATTAGCCATAGTTTTAAGCTGAATCTCGTATTGATCAATACCCTGAAGGGTTGAATGACTGTTTTGCTTTAAATACGCATCATAATTACCGCTAAACAGCACTGCCTTATGGTCTTTTATTTCAATAATCATATCTACCCCAGCCAATACATCCCTGTCATGGCTCACCATCACAACTGCGCATTGCGCTGCCGCAAGCCACGTAATAAATTCGGCTTTGGCAATGTAGTCCATGTGGTTCGTTGGCTCGTCTATGAGTGCCAAATCAACGTGACTCTCGGCAATTTTACACAGTTCTACAAACCGTTTTTGCCCACCCGAGAGATTTTTTACTAACCCATTCGCTTTGCTTGCATCTATCTGATATCGCTCGAGTTCTTGCAGTACTTTATCTTCGGCTCGATAGTAATCAAGCTGACCAAAACGCTCTATCGCATCGCTGTATTCATGTAATTGTTCTTCTGTGGGGCTAATAAGATCTGGATAGTTGTCAATAGTTGATTTCAGCGTGACATACTCTGGCAACTCACTGAGAATGTATGCAAGCACTGTCATGTCGTCTACATCATTATGTTCTTGTCGAGTAACTCCAATAACCGTACCTTTTTTTATCTGAACTTTTCCGATAAATTCATCGTCTGTACCAGAGAGTAGACCGAGTAGTGTAGATTTTCCTACGCCATTACGCCCAATAATAGCTACTTTTTGTTTTTCTTGTAGCGTTAAAGAGAGGTCTTTGAGTAATAATTTTGAACCTAGGGTTTTTTCTTGTATATCTGCTTGGATAATCATAGTTTGGTAATTATAGCATGTCGTCAGGTGATCACTTGGTTACAAAGCGTAATGCAAATGTCGTACCTGCTATCTAACTAAAAAAGACCCGTCTGGGTCTTTTTTAGTGTCTAAAACGATATTACATCTTAATTTCGATATCTACACCAGCTGGTAAAGACAGATTCATAAGATTATCAATAGTCTTTGGAGTTGGCTCGGTAATATCAATTAAACGTTTGTGCGTACGCATTTCGAACTGCTCGCGCGAAGTCTTATAGACATGGGGACTTTTATTAACGGTATATTTTTTCTTATCAGTTGGTAGTGGGATTGGCCCGGCTACATTTGCACCCGTACGAATAGCAGTATCGATAATTTGTTTTGTCGATTGATCCATTACTTTATTGTCATAAGCTTTGAGCTTAATGCGGATGCGTTGTTTGGTTGGTACGTCGGGCATGGTATCTGTATTCTACTACTTGATGATCTTAGTTACAACACCAGCACCTACGGTTTTACCACCTTCACGGATAGCAAAACGTAAACCGTCTTCCATAGCAATTGGTGCAAGTAGTTTTACTTTTACCGAGATATTATCTCCTGGCATTACCATTTCTGTACCTTCTGGAAGTTCAACTTCACCTGTTACATCAGTAGTTCGGAAGTAAAATTGTGGTTTATAACCCTTAAAGAATGGAGTGTGTCGTCCGCCTTCTTCTTTTTTAAGAACATATACTTCACATTCGAATTCAGTGTGTGGAGTAATACTACCTGGCTTTGCAAGAACTTGACCGCGTTCGATGTCGTCTCGTTCAATACCGCGAAGCAAGATACCAACGTTATCGCCAGCTTGACCTTCATCGAGAAGTTTTTTGAACATTTCTACACCAGTTACAACTGTCTTAGAAGTGTCTTTAATACCAACAATTTCTACCTCGTCATTAATATTTACTTTACCTTGTTCGATACGACCAGTAGCAACGGTACCACGACCTTTAATTGAGAATACGTCTTCGATTGGCATAAGGAATGGCTTGTCGAGTTCCCGTTTTGGTTCTGGAATGTATTCATCCATTGCTTTTACAAGCTCCATAATAGCGTCTTCGTTAGCAGCATCACCTTCGAGAGCTTTAAGTGCAGAGCCCTTAATAATTGGAGCATCTTTGTCGTATTCGTATTTTTCTAGGAGTTCGCGAATTTCAACTTCTACCAATTCAGCGAGTTCTGGATCAGCCATATCCATCTTGTTCATAAAGACGATAATTTTTGGCACACCCACTTGTTTGGCAAGCAATACGTGTTCGCGAGTTTGAGGCATTGGACCATCAGCAGCAGAAACTACTAATATCGCACCATCAATCTGAGCAGCACCAGTGATCATGTTTTTAATGTAATCAGCGTGACCTGGCATATCAACGTGAGCATAATGTCGTTTTTCACTTTCGTACTCTTGGTGAGAGGTCGAGATAGTGATACCACGTTCACGTTCTTCAGGTGCTTTATCTATTGATGCATAATCAACTGCTTTATTCACATCACTTGGTAATTTCTTAGACAAAACGTGAGTCATAGCTGCAGTCAAGGTAGTTTTACCATGATCAACGTGACCCATTGTACCTACATTTACGTGTGGTTTATCTCGCTTATAATCTGCCATTCTAACTCCTTATTTTCTTATGTTATTAGTAAATTATTTTAGACAATAAAAAATCGCCTTGGAATAGCTTGTTCTTAGTATAGCTAAAGTTTCTCGGTTTGTAAAGGCTTTTTATATGAAAAAAGACCTTTGTGAGCAAAGGTCTGTATTTAATGTTCATCATCGGTTCTCGCATCCATGTCGGGATGAAAACTATCAGGTGGAAGAGGTGAATAAAAAGCAGTTTTCTGATGAACGTAGTAGGTTGTTCCAAAGAAAGCAAGCACCAGAATCGCAAGAGTACGAAAAAGAATATCAAAGTCACCGGTAAAAATCCAGGCAATCACACCTACACAGATGACTATCGAGAAAAAAGCGGTGGCGACGATAAAGAGTGCCAACTTGAGGCGCTCTATGGGGTCTTCGAGGTACATTTCGTCCATTTCGCCTCCTAGTGGCAGGGATGTGGACAAGATATATTCTACCATATAATTATAGTTTTGCATAAATTTATTCAGTAATTTGTTAGTAAAATAAAAAAATCCCAGCTTACTAGCTAGGACATATTTGCTTATGGTGCGGAATCAGGTTCTTCTGTACCCTCTTTAGAAAGTCTTTCAACTACTTTACCAAGGTGTTCAGTAAGGGTGCTTGGATCTGCTCCTGAGAGCTGACTCGCTCGCAGTACAGACTGAATTTTTTGTTGTTCAGAAAGCAATTCTTCTGGAGTTTTTACAGGATGGTCGGGCTCTTTTCTTACCGACCTTTCTCTATGAATTAATGGGCGTGAACGCCAATCTTCTTCAGATACATTTCTTTCTTCTTCCTGATCCGGCTCGTCGCTCATACGAGTCTCCTTTGCTTGCCGGTGGCTGAAAGTGGGGTGACTCCGCCCGCTTCTTGCACCAACCCAGGAAGGCATAGATAACGATACGCTTTTTGTATTTTTTTGCAAGCATAACAAAAAAGACCCATGTGGGTCTTTTTTTTAAAGAAAATAATAATCTTAGCTGGCGCGAGTTGATGCATCGCCAGATTCACGAGCAGCAGTGTATTTACCTTTAAGTTCTTCAGCTACATTGCCCGGTACTTCGGCATAGTGATCAAATTCCATGGCGTAAGAAGCTCGACCTTGGGTAAGGCTTCGCAAACTCGTTGCATATCCAAACATTTCAGCCAGCGGCACAAAAGTTCGAATTACTTTAGCTCCAGATCGGTCTTCCATTTCATCGATACGTCCACGCTTTGCGTTGATGTCCCCAATTACATCACCCATTGATTCTTCTGGAGTAGTTATTTCTACTTTCATAATTGGCTCCATAATAACTGGCTGAGCTTTACGCACACCTTCTTGTAGGGCCATAGAAGCGGCAATTTTAAAGGCTACTTCAGAACTATCAACTTCGTGATAACTACCATCGTATAGCTTAGCGTGAATATCTACCACAGGGTATCCCGCAATAACACCATTACTCATAGCTTCAATAATGCCCTGTTCTACTGGCTTAATATATTCTTTTGGCACAGCACCACCAACAATGGCATTTTCGAATTCAAAGATTTTTCCTTTTTCGTCATCTTCGGTATGTACAAGCGGACTAAGTTCGAGCCAAACATGACCAAACTGACCACGACCACCAGATTGTCGAACAAATTTACCTTCGATCTTCGTAGTACTCTTAATAGTTTCTCTAAAAGCTACTTGTGGTCGACCAACGTTCGCTTCTACTTTAAACTCACGCTTCATTCTGTCAACGATAACTTCTAGGTGAAGTTCGCCCATACCATCAATAATAGTCTGTCCGCTATCTTCATCAGTATGTACTCTAAAGGTTGGATCTTCTTCTGAAAGACGACCAAGCGCGATACTCATTTTTTCTTGATCGGCTTTGGTTTTTGGTTCGATAGCAATACTAATAACTGGTTCTGGAAAAACAATACTTTCGAGTACAATATTGCCACCTGGATCACACAGTGTGTTACCTGTTACTGTTGCTTTTAGGCCTACAGCAGCAGCAATTTCACCTGCAAATACTTCGTCTACTTCTTCGCGGTTATTTGCGTGCATACGTACAATACGACCAACACGTTCTTTTTCGCCCGTAGAGCTATTTAAGATGTAACTACCGGTTTTTACTGATCCGGCATATACTCTAAAGAAAGCAAGTTTACCTACAAATGGATCGGTAGCGATTTTAAATGCTAAAGCTGCAAATGGAGCTTCGTCACTTACTTCTAAAACTTTATCTTCGCCCGTTTTGGTGTCAATAGCAAGTGGAGGTGTTACTTCGAGTGGGTTTGGTAGATAATCAGTTACGATGTCGAGCAATTTTTCTACAATTACCCCACGACCGTCACCGCCAGAAACGATAAAGAAATCGCCCCGTAAAACCGATTTACGAATTACGGTTTTAATTTCTGCTTCAGTAAGTTCAGTTCCTTCAAGATATTTTTCCATTATTGTATCGTCAGCTTCCACAGCAGCTTCAATAAGATGTTGTCGGTATTTTTCTGCTTTTTCTTTCATATCAGCAGGAATTTCGCTTTCGATAAGTTCTTTGTCGGTATAGTCTTTATAGCTATATGCTTTCATCGAAATAAGATCTACAACGCCATTAATTTGCTGTTCGAATCCGATTGGTAAATGAATTGGATAGGCATGTTTGGTTAGTCGTTCGTGAATAGATTCGAGTGATTTATAAAAGTCCCCGCCAGTTTGATTAATCTTGTTAATAAAACAGATACGTGGCACGCCATACTTATCAGCTTGACGCCATACAGTTTCTGATTGAGGCTCTACACCCATTTTGCCGTCGAAGACCGTAACGGCGCCGTCGAGTACACGAAGACTGCGTTCTACTTCTACCGTAAAGTCGATGTGACCTGGGGTATCAATGATGTTAATGCGTTTTTTATTCCAAAAACAGGTTGTGGCAGCAGAGGTAATAGTGATACCACGTTCGCGTTCTTGTTCCATCCAGTCCATAGTAGCTTCACCTTCATGAACTTCACCAATTTTGTGCACTTTACCAGTACGATAAAGAACTCCTTCAGTTACGGTAGTTTTACCTGCATCGATGTGGGCAATAATACCAATATTTCGAGTGTCTTCTAAGCTATAATCACGGGCCATGGGGTTTACATTCTCTCCTTCTAAATTTATTGCAAAATGAAAAATGTGCCTTTTAACGGCTATTTCTGAATAATTGTAGCAGATTACTTCGACACTGGCAACTGTATATTCACTGTGGACTAGGAGTAATTTATTGACAAAATATACTATTCTCCGTAGAATAGCGATGTTCTCAGTGTACCTTCGAAGCGAGGTTCAAAATGAGTATCGGAATCGTTCTACTCTTTGTTCTTGCAGTTGTGTTGATATGTATTGGATTTATTTTTATCTATGCATGGCATAAGTCACCAAGTAATTACGAAGGTGCTGCATCGGCAGAGATCGCAAAATATCTACGTAAAAATGACAGGAATGCTTTGCTTGGAGTTTTGTTTGTGTATTGGACGGTTGCGCTAGCAATTCTCTTGTACTGTTTTAATTCTATTCGCTCTGGTTAACACCAGAGCATTTTTATTGACAAGTTTGTTTGACAAGAGTATATTTATATAGTCTTATTGCAACCTCCTCGAATTCGAAAGGGATAGTATGGATTCCAAGATGATTGCTGCACTACCTTGGTTACTTGAGATAGCAAAGAAGAAAGAGTTTCCAGATTCAGTCTTTGCGGTCGAGAGTATGGCCGATGTTATGTGGAATATCGCTCGAGAGAACGGTAGTGATGATCCAGAAAGTTGTGAGGCCGTCACAGCTCAGTGCAATCTTCTGGGCGCAAGTTACGAAGAAATTCTCAATCTCTATATCCACACTGTCTCGACTGAGTTAAATACCCGTTTTGAAAAAGGCAAAGATTCTATAGAAGATCTCTTCTTTGGACTCTGTATGATTGCCGCAACTAAGTTAGATGATACTGGCTCTGAAGTGATTCACGTTGAGTGGTCAATGTGGGATGGTTATGATCCAACAGACCTGATTCGATTGCCAACCGACAGATTCGCACTCATACCTGATATCCCATACACCATCTTCAGTCAAATTGTGAATATTTATGGTCGATCAGGTATGTACCTAGATACACTCCTTGGTGAAGTTGCCTTCAGAATGAAGCAAATTTTCGAGAGAGACAGAGACAAGTTCGTTATTCGACGTTTGAGCGAACTTCAGCTCTAGTCTATTCCCCAGCTAACGCTGGGGTTTTTATTTATACGTAAGTTCTACAAAAAAATGATCTTTCGATTCTTTAGCAAGTCGCGCAAGTTCTGACATACTTACCATGTATGGTTCATGGCCAAATTCTTCTTGCCAAGCCCAAAATGCTTTACCTGGCTTTTTGGTAGAAGTAATTTCTCCATATGGATTCTTGCCATAAAAAAGGTGAAACAGAATTTGACTTACTGGTTCGCCAGATTCATAGATAGTAATATATCCATCACCTTTATGGGTAAGTTGGCACTGCAGACCAGATTTTTCTTTTAGTTCTCTGTGTGCTGCCTCACTTATCGTTTCACCCAAATGTATCTTGCCATACACAAATCCCACTTGATCTATCAGGGGTTGGCGAGCACGTTTATATACTAGCCACTGTCCCTTCTCGTTCTGACACGTTATAAGTGTAACAATATTCGGCTGTTTACGCGGCTTATACGTTTCTAAACTCATATTATCGGCTAATTGTTTACCTTCAGCACTAAGCAGGTATAAGCCTTCATCATTTTTTACAACCAGGCCATCTTTCATAAGCGACTTTAGATGATACATAAAATGATTACTTTCAATGTGTTTTGGCTTAAGTTCGCTAAACCGTAAGTACGGATGAGTTATGAGACGTGCTAAAATTTCTTTTTGAATTATATGTGTCATTACTTTCATACTATATCCACAAATTAATTGAGTCAAATACAGCTTAGTCAAATTATTTTGAGTGAAAATATCTAGACTAGATAAATAATTGACTCAAATATACAGTGGAAAAGTACCTTAACATAAGGAGCAGGAATGAAAAAAATCGTAATAACTGGTGGTCCTTGTGCCGGTAAGACTACTGTAGTTGAGTTTCTAAGGGAAGAACTGCAAACTGAAGCTATTTTTGTACCTGAAGCAGCTACCATGCTTTTGAGTGGTGGCTTTCCACCACCGCCCGAGGGCCAATTTCTTGGTGAAGAGCAATTTAATGTCTGGATGCAACAATTTCAGGCTGCTGTGTATCACACTCAAATCGCTCTAGAAGATTTAGCAATGTCTGAGGCTGAACGTGGTAACAAAAGCTTAATTCTTCACGACCGTGCCCGAGCAGACGTTATTGCCTATCACCCGCACGGTTTGGCTGGTTTTATTTTTCAATTCCATATTAATGCGCCGTCAATTCATGCACACTACGATATGGTAATTTTTCTGGAATCACTTGCAGTTGGTCAGCCAGAAATGTTTGGTCGGTTTGGCAACGAACATCGTTATGAGAGCTTGGAACATGCCATAGAAGCCAATGCGCGCACGAGAAGAGCTTGGTATACACATCCAAATTTTCGCACCATTGATAGCAGACTTTCTCTACAAGAAAAGACCATTCAGGTTCGTGAGTTGATCATCCAAACAATGAAAGAAGGTGAATGATGACAAACAAAAAACCTGGCTATCATCTCAGAGATATTACCAAACAACCCATTGGCACTATTGCTAAAATTCGTGAAGAGCTTGAAGAGCTTGAAGATGCCATTGAACAAGAATGCAAACTAATGGCACTGCAAGAACTGAGTGATATGGTGGGAGCAATTCGATTATATCTAGAAAATGAATACCCAAACTTTACACTGCAAGATCTCATTACTATGAGTGATATTACCCGTAGAGCCTTCGAGAATGGAGCCAGACAATGATAGACCATGCAAAGATTGCTAAAGCCGAAGAGTACTATGCAAAAGTTGGTTTTCAAAAAATTGATGTGCCTTGGATAGTGGGTCGAGAAGCGTATCAAGCAACATTTCCTCTTACCGGTAACTTTCCGTACTTTACTCTGGGTGGTTTTTTGCCAGCCAGTGGTGAACAATGTTTTGTTCAGTTGTTGCTGGATGGTAGATTACCTCAAGGAAAATATCAGTGTACTACACCGTGCTTTCGGGACGAACTAGAAGAAGATGAATTACATCTTCCCTACTTCTATAAGGTCGAATTGATAGAAGTTACAGACGAAGCTGGTAGATATATGGAATTGGCACATATTGCATTTGACTATTTTACACAGTACTGTTCGGTAGAATATGAATACTTACCGGCTGAACAAACTGACATTATCGAACACTACACTGGGATAGAGCTTGGCAGTTATGGCCGTAGGCATTACAAAGGACTCGTGTGGAATTACGGCACCGGGCTTGCTGAACCGCGACTTAGTCAAGTTCTCGCCAAAATACAGCCTGATCAGAAATGATCGGGTATTTTTTATACTAAAAAACCACCATATGCAGGTGGTTTTTTAGTTACTCGTTAGGATCGAGCAAAGTGAGCAAAAGCTTTGTTGGCTTCGGCCATTTGGTGAGCATCTTGTTTCTTCTTCATAGCTTCACCTTCACCATTTGCAGCAGCAATGAGTTCGGCAGAGAGTTTCTGATCGAAGCTTTTGCCATTTTTACTGCGGGCACTATCTAAGATCCAGATAAGGGCGTAATGAGTTTTACGATCTCCCCTAACTTCCATTGGCACTTGATAGTTAGCACCACCAATACGTTTGCTCTTTACCATTACGGCTGGGCTAACGTTTTTTACTGCTAGTTCGAGAATTTCTACAGGTTCTTTTTTACTCTTTGCGGCAGCACTTTCCATAGCTGAGTATACAAGATTTTCGGCAAGACGTTTTTTTCCGTCTTTCATTACCTTATTGATGGTTTTTTGCACCAACACGTTCTGATATTTTGTATCAGCTGGAATGATTCGCTTAAGAGATTTAGTAGTTTTTCTTGGCATATTATTCTTTTCCACCCTTTTCGAGTTTGGTTCCGTATTTGCTACGACCTTGCTTACGATCTGATACCCCACCGGTGTCGAGCGCACCACGTACAACATGGTAACGCACACCAGGTAAGTCTTTTACACGACCGCCACGAATCAATACCACTGAGTGTTCTTGTAGGTTATGGCCTTCACCGCCGATATAGGCAGTTACTTCCATTCCGTTAGTAAGACGCACACGAGCTACTTTACGCAAAGCCGAGTTCGGTTTCTTTGGTGTTTGAGTAAACACCTTAGTACAAACGCCACGCTTAAGTGGAGAGTTCATACTGGTTGAACGAACTTTCAGTGCGTTAAAGCTCTTCCCCAAAGCTGGAGCCTTGGTTCTCTTAACTTTACGAACGCGTGGTTTGCGAATTAGTTGATTGATTGTTGGCATAACAAAAGTATTCTATCAGATTCTTATCTGTTAATCAAGCGTTATCTTCTTCGCCTCGAAAACCCGTACCGACAGGAATCAACCGACCGATAATTACGTTTTCTTTTAGACCATGAAGTTTGTCTACTTTACCGCGCATAGCACCAGAGATAAGCACCTTAGTGGTTTCCTGGAAACTTGCTGCAGAAAGCCAGCTATCAGAACTTGTCGAAATCTTAGTTATTGGCATAAGAAGCTTCTCGTAGGTAGCAACTTTACCTTTTTCTTCTTTAACTCGGGTGTTTTCTTCGTTAAGTACAGTAGTAGAGATAATATCACCAGAGATAAACTCAGTATCATTTGGCTCTTCGATACGAACTCTACTAAACATCTGACGAATAATCACTTCGATATGTTTTGCAGCAATGGTTTGACCTTGGCTTAAGTAGATAGCTTGTACTTCGTCAATAATATAGCGCTGTACAGCTTCTTCACCACTTAACAAGAGCATGTCTTGAAGATTAACTGATCCTTCAGTAAGTCGCTGACCCACTGCAACCATATCTCCGTTCTTTACTTCGAGAGTAGTGTATTCACTAATGGTGTATTCGCGTAAGTTTCCACCTTCGTGTACGAGAGTAATACCATCTTTGGTAACTTTTACCGTACCGTTGCCACCAGCTTTAATGGTCTTTTTGCCATCGGCTGATTTTGCCATTACTGCACTTCTCTTCACGACATCCCCAGTTTTTACCGAAGGTTTCATATCTTTTAGTTCGTATTCAGTCACTTTTTGGTTAAGTGGAATAATCGAAATAAGTTGTTTGTTATCCTTCTTAGTAATCTTTACGGTTCCTTCGATATCAGCAAGAATAGCTTGACCTTTTGGTGCACGAGCTTCAAATATTTCTTCAACTCGAGGCAAACCTTGGGTAATATCACTACCTACACCAGTTGAGTGTTTTGTATTCATAGTTAGCTGTGTACCTGGCTCACCGATACTTTGCGCGGCCACAATACCAACAGCTTCACCCATTTCTATAGAAGTGCCTTTAGCTAGATCAAGTCCGTAACAACGTTGGCAAAGGCCCCATGTGCTTTTACATTTTAGGATCGAGCGAATGTGAACAGCTTCAATTTCGAGTTGATCAATTAGTTGAGCGGCTTCGTCGCCGATAATACTGCCGGCTTTTACAATTACTTCGTTCGTCTTTGGATGAACAATCTTCTTCATAGCAGCGCGTCCAGCAATCCAGGCACTTAATCCTTCTTCACCGGTAGCAATTGCTTCGCTACGGGTCATTATGTAACCTTCTTTATCACCACAATCTGGTTCAGTAATAACTACGTCTTGAGCAACATCTACCAGACGTCGTGTTAGATAACCAGATTCAGAGGTTCGTAGGGCAGTATCGGTAAGTCCTTTACGAGCACCGTGAGTAGAAATAAAGTATTCCAACACACCAAGACCATCTTTATAGTTCGATTTTACTGGGAGTTCGATGATTTGTCCGGTTGGAGAAAGCATCAGACCGAGCATACCACTCATTTTATTAATCTGACCGATACTCGCACGAGCACCTGACTGTAAATCGTCGTAGAGTGTAGAATCAGAGGCTAAAAGCGTACTTTCGAGTTCAGCTTCTACTTCTTCACCTGTTTTCTTCCAAACATCTACCGTATGGGTACGGCGTTCTTCATTGGTAATCAAACCTTGTTGATATTGATTAACATACTCGATAGTTTTTGCTTCGGCAGCAGCTACGAGTTTATCGCGGTTTTCAGGAATAACGAGATCATCCATACCGATTGAGATACCTGAGCTCGTTGCATAGCGGAATCCAAGGTTTTTAATTGCATCAGCTAAATCAGCGGTAACTTCTTGTCCTTGTGCGGTAAATACTTCTGCCATAATGCCTTTTAGCTTACTTTTATTAACAGTTTCGTTAACAAATTCGAGCTCTGGAGGCAGTATTTCGTTAAAGAGAAGTCGACCTGGAGTTGTTTCGATAATACCACTATCTAAACGAACTTTTACTTTGGCTCGTAAATCTACGCATTTTTCTTGAAAGGCCATAATAGCTTCATCGGTATTACTAAACACTTTGCCTGCTCCGAGACCATCTTTAATCTCACTGGTTAGGAAGTAACAACCAAGTACAATATCTTGGCTTGGATTTACTACTGGTTCACCACTACTTGGTTTAAGTAGGTTAATCTTAGAAAGCATAATGTTCTTAGCTTCGGCTTGAGCAGCATCAGAAAGTGGTACGTGTACAGCCATTTGGTCACCATCGAAGTCAGCATTAAATGCAGTACATACCATTGGGTGCAATTGAATTGCTTTACCTTCAATAAGTACCGGTTTAAAGGCCTGAATACCAAGTCTATGTAGGGTAGGCGCACGGTTAAGCAGTACGTATTTACCAGAAATTACTTCTTCGAGCGTATCCCAAACTTCGGTTCGTGCTCGTTCAATCATTCTGCTTGCACTCTTTACGTTATGAGCAATGCCTTTTTCAATTAGTTGACCAATTACGAATGGTTTAAACAGTTCGAGTGCCATCATCTTTGGCAGACCACATTGGTCTAGCTTAAGGTGAGGACCAATTACAATTACAGATCGACCAGAGTAATCTACACGTTTACCAAGTAGGTTTTGTCGGAAACGACCTTGTTTACCTTTAAGTAAATCAGTAAGACTTTTGAGTTTCTTACGGCTTCCTGCAGCAGAAACCGCTCTATCGCGACGAGCATTGTTATCAATCAACGCATCAACTGCTTCTTGAAGCATACGTTTTTCGTTACGACAGATTACTTCTGGAGCTTGCAAGTTATACAGTTTCTTTAGCCGGTTATTTCGATTAATTACGCGACGATATAGATCATTTAGATCTGATGCAGCAAAACGTCCACCATCAAGCTGAACCATTGGACGCAAGTCGGGTGGAATAACTGGAACATTCGTCATAATCATCCATTCTGGACGAATACCGGCTTGTTCCATACCTTCAATAAGCTTGAGTCGCTTAAGAGCTTTTTTCTTCTTTTGACCCTGAGCTTCTTCTGATTCTTTGCGTAGATCTTCTACAAGTTTCTTAAGATCAATTTCTTCTAAGAGGAGTTGCAGTGCTTCTGCACCTATACCGGCCTTAAATACCTGACCAAATTTCATATTGAGCTCACGGTATCGACCTTCTGGCAATAACTGATACTTAGCAAGATTACTTAAATCGGTCTTAGCATTAGTATAGTTTGCTTCTAAGTCGGTTAATTCTTTGGTAGCTTCTTCTGATATTTCTGCATTTTTTGCATCTTTAATTTGAAATTTCTGTAGGATATCTTTACGTTTTGTATTAAAGTCTCGGTCGAGCTCTTCGAGTGCTTCAGTTTTAAGCTTTTCATCAATATCAGTAACAATAAAGTTAGCAAAGTAAACTACACGCTCTAAGTCACGAATACCTACATTTAATACTAGACTAATAGGACTCGGGGTACCACGTAAGAACCAGATATGTGCGACCGGAACAGACAATCCAATATGTCCCATTCGTTCACGTCGGACAATTGCACGAGTTACTAAAACTCCACATTTATCACAAACGATACCTTTGTATCGAATGCCTTTGTATTTACCACAATAACATTGCCAGTCTTTTGTCGGGCCGAAGATTTTTTCACAGAATAAGCCATCTTTTTCAGGTTTTTGCGTACGATAATTGATAGTTTCTGGTTTTACTACTTCACCATGTGACCAATCAAGAATATGATCAGAGCTGGCTACGCCTAAGCGAATACCATCAAAGTCAATAATCTGTTGTTCGTGAATAAGTGTATCTCTATCCATTTTTATACCTCTTCCGATTCTATATCTTTGGTTAATTCTGCTTCTGCAAGTGTAGCGAAATCATCTTCGCCTCCAGCATCTGTTAGGTCTACAATAGCTTCTCCTTCGGCTGCTGAGTCACCAACTAACAATTGTTCGTCGGCCAAATCTTTTACTTCAGCGGCAGTTTCGGCAGCTAATACTTCTTCAGCATCAATACTGGTAGCAAGTTTGCTTCGTTCAAGGTCTACTGACAAACCAAGACTTTGCAATTCTTTTACTAACACATTAAAGCTTTCAGGAACACGTGGGCCTTTTATCTGTTCACCCTTAATAATAGATTCATAGGCTTTTGATCGTCCTATTACATCATCCGATTTAATAGTGAGGATTTCTTGCAAAGTATTGGCAGCGCCATACGCTTCGAGCGCCCATACTTCCATTTCTCCAAATCGCTGACCACCCATTTGCGCCTTACCACCAAGTGGTTGCTGAGTAACCATAGCGTATGGACCAGTTGAACGAGCATGAATCTTATCATCAACCATATGTTGTAGCTTAAGCATATATTTAACACCGACAGTAGTCTTATAAGTAAGTGGTTCACCGGTAAAACCGTCGTAGAGCTGAGCTTTACCATCTTCTGGTAGTCCGGCTTTTTTGAGCTCGGCTTTAATTTGATCGATCTTAACTCCATTAAATACTGGACTTGCAATCTTGTAACCAAGTGCTTGAGCAGCCCAACCTAGATGAGTTTCTAAAATCTGACCAAGGTTCATACGAGTACCTACACCGAGAGTATTAAGCACGATATCTACTGGTGTGCCGTCTTCTAGGTATGGCATATCTTCGATAGGCATAATTTTAGAAATAACACCTTTATCACCGTGTCGTCCAGCCATTTTATCACCAACCTGAATCTTTCGAAGCTCAGCTACAGCAACATAGATCTGAGTAGTACAGCCAGCTGGCAAGTCATCACCTGCTTCACGACTGAGAATTTTAACATCTACCACCTTACCTGATGCACCGTTTGGCATACGCAAGCTAGTATCTTTTACATCGCGTGCTTTTTCACCAAAGATAGCACGTAATAGGCGTTCTTCTGAAGTAAGTTCAGTTTCACCCTTTGGAGTAATCTTACCAACCAAGATATCTCCAGCAGTAACTTCAGCACCAATTCGTACAATACCTTCATCGTCGAGGTCTTTCAGACTTTCTTCTGAAACATTTGGAATATCACGAGTAACAACTTCAGAACCAAGTTTCGTATCGCGTACATCGATTTGATGAGTTTCAATATGGATACTGGTATAGCGATCGTCTTGTACGAGTCGTTGGGAAAGTACAATTGCATCTTCGAAGTTTAATCCGTCAAATGGCATAAAAGCTACAACAACGTTTTGTCCAAGAGCAAGCTCACCGTTTTGAGTACTCATACCGTCTGCCAAGATGTCACCTTCTTTAACAGTTTGTCCGGCGTGCGCAACGGTACGTTGGTGAATACAACTGGCTTGGTTTGATCGTACAAAAGTAATAAGTTCGTACGTTTTTGTACCCAGCTTTTTATATTTAACAGTAATTTCAGAAGCAGTTGCGCTGAGTACTTCACCGTCTCCTTCTGCAACAATTACTTGGCCTGAATCAACAGCTACAGTATCTTCGATACCGGTGCCGACTACAGGAGAATCAGGACGGACCAGTGCTACAGCTTGGCGTTGCATGTTGGCACCCATTAAAGCACGTTTTGCGTCATCGTGTTCTAAGAAAGGAATAAGACTTGCTGAAACACCAACGGTTTGTTTGCTCGTAACATCCATATAGTTAACGTTATTCACGTCTTCTTCATCAGCTTCACCACCAATACCACGAACAGAAACGCGTGGTTCAATAAAATATCCATTTTCGTCTGTTGGGGTGTTAGCTTGAGCAATAACTGCTTTTTCTTCGTCAGAAGCATCTAGATAAACTACTTCTGTAGTTAGTCGAGCTCGTAGTGGAACTTCTTCGATACCAGCTTTTTCCATTTTTTTCGAAAGTGCAGGAGAAACTTTTTCTCCAGCCTTTGCTAATACCGCACCTTTACTATCTTTTACTTGTCGAGAAATTATTTCACCAACAGCTTTAGCAGGAGCTTCATTATTAATAACGCGAAGGTATGGGCTTTCGATAAAACCATATTCATTTACTCGCGCATATGTTGCAAGTGTTGAAACCAAGCCAATATTTGGTCCTTCTGGAGTTTCGATAGGACAAATTCGACCATAGTGAGTTCGGTGAACGTCACGAACTTCAAACCCGGCGCGTTCACGAGACAAACCACCTGGACCCATAGCGTTGAGTCGGCGTTTATGTACAATTTCTGCTAATGGATTAACTTGATCCATGAATTGACTGAGTTGGTGAGAAGCAAAAAATTCTTTTACCGAAGCTACAATTGGGCGTACATTAACCAGTTGAGCAGGCATAATAGCTTCTGGATCAGCAATACCCATACGATCTTTAACAATACGTTCAGTTCGTAAAATACCAACGCGGAATCTTTGTTGCATAAGTTCGCCAACCATCTTAAGACGACGGTTACCAAGGTGATCAATGTCTTCGGCAGGAGCATCAGTGTTACTCATTCTAATTACTTCTTTAATAATCGCAACAAAATCTTCGCGACGAAGAATACGATTTTCTGGAATGTTTTTGCATTCTAAGCCAAGGCGCTTGTTCATTTTATATCGGCCAACTTTAGAGAAGTCGTAACGTTTAAAGTCGAAAAACATACCATCGATAAGACTTTTTGAGTTTTCTACCGTAGCCATATCTCCTGGTCGGATACGTCGATATACTTCCATTAACGCTTCTGCAGTAGAGTGTGATGGATCTTTTGCAATTGTTTCTTGAATAAATTTAACTTCGCCAGTATCTACGTCAGCAAACATTTCGGTAAGTTCTTTGTCGGTACCATACCCAAAAGCTCGCAACAATGCAGTAACAGCAATCTTACGTTTACGATCAATCTTTACGCTCATTACACCATTATGGCCAGTTTCAATTTCTAACCATGCACCACGAGAAGGAATAATTTTAGCACCAAAGTAATCAGCACCAGCTTCGCGAGTAAAGAAAACGCCAGGGCTACGCACCAACTGGCTTACTACTACACGTTCAACACCATTAATAATAAATGTTCCGCGATCGGTCATAATAGGATAATCACCCAAGAAGATTTCTTGAGTTTTAACTTCGCCAGTTTCTTTATTTAAGAGTTCTACGTTAGCTTTAAGAGAAGCTTCATAACTTAAATTTTTCTCTTTTGCCAAAGATTCTGAAGCTTTTGGAGTTTCATAATGATAATCTTTTAACGTTAAGGAATATTTCTTACCAGTAAAGTCTTCGATTGGAGAGACTTCTTCAAAAAGTTCTTTCAATCCTTCATCGACAAACCACTGATACGAATCACGTTGAATTTTAATTAAATTTGGTAGGGGCAAGATGTCTTTTTTTGTTTCATTTGCATAGATACGCAAAGGAGCTGGGGTTTTGGCCATATTATTTTAATACCTTCCTAAATTAGACGACGTTTATGAAGCTGGCGAACATGAAAGACTAGTTGTAAGTAGATAAGAGCCAAAGACGTATAGCTGCTAACTACTTTTTCTAATCTGTCTGTCCTTTTGTTTTGGCATAAAAGGAGGTGTTTCTAAACCGACAAAAAACCGGCGTATCCCAATTTCTTAGGTTACAATAAACCGGTTGTTTTCGTTTAAGCGTCCTTCTTAATAGACCTATTGTACCCTAGTTTCTCCTAGTGGGTCAAGCCTTTTTTAACTATTTTTTAAATCAATACCAGAGAATACTTTGTACTGGTAAATACCATAAAGACCAATAAGTACTCCTGCTCCACTGAGTACGGTTACTGGACTCACAAGATCTGCAGTAATACCAGCTAAAAGCACCGGGACTGAAGCTGCGATATTCATCATCATATTGAGTGTACCAAATATTTTACCTCTTTGTTCGTCTGTAGAATTAACTTGTAGCAGTGTCTGTGCAGAAACACTGACTAAACCATTCGCAAACCCTAGACCGATGGAAAAACCAACCACTAAATAGCTAAAATATGCCATTCCTCGCAACTGATACACACCACTAATACTAATCAACATTACTGCTGCTAAAGCTATACCAAGAGTAATAATCTTTGTTTTTTTGGAATTTTTTAAGAATTGTCCTACTACCACTGCACCAGCAATCATACCGATTGCAGCCGGCACGATAAGCTTTACACTCACCACAGCTAAACTCTGATTAAATAACATTAAGGCCAATCCGGGTGCCAAAACAGCAATAACATTTATCATCATTTGTCCGATGGTAAGATTAATGATAGGGAAAATAAGTTTTTGCGAAGTAAAGATCTGACGCATACTACTTCGAATAGTAGAAAAAACTTGTTTATTAATTGCTGCAAAATTAATACCTACTTCACTTGGGCGAAGTTTTGGTAAAAACCAACTGAGAAGTGCTGCTAAAACAAACGATGCAGATACCAAGTAATACACTGCTGGCCCACCAAATGCTGCTATAACTGGACCAGCCAAACTGTAACCAATTACAAAGCTCGAGTACAAGGTAAAGAGAAACAAGCTATTGGCTGCCAAGAATTGTTGTGGTTTTACAAGTTTTGGTAAAGCGGCACCTTCTGCAGGAGTAAAGAATTGACTCAGGGTTGAAATACAAAAGACCAACCCAAATACAACAAAAATGTTGTTTTCAAACAACAAGAAAAATAATACTAAGACTGCTCGAGCAATATTAGTAATAACCAGTACTTTTCGCCGATCGAGATGATCAACATACGCACCTGCTAAGACTGCAAATATTATCGATGGAATGCCAAAACTCAGAATCAGAAGACTAACCGAGATATTTGCAAATGGAGTATGTGCAGCCAGATCAAAAATACGAATAATCAGTGCAAAGTTTAATAAATTAGATGCAATCTGACTAAGTAATTGAGCCGACCAGATTTTTAAGAAATTTTTATTCTTTAGCAGCTGAGCATACATATTTTAGCTCGCTATTTTTTGTCGCGTTTAGCTACAACGCTATCTATTAGCCCGTATGTCTTTGCTTCACCAGCACTCATCCAATAATCTCTATCGGTATCTTTGTGTACTTCTTCAATACTTTTACCGGTATTTTCTGCTAAGATTTCATCGAGCTTTTTTCTACTCTTTAATACTTCTCGGGCAGTAATTTCGATATCACTTGGAGTACCTGAGAATCCTGCCGAACCTTGATGAATCATTATTTTTGAGTTTGGCAGAGCAAAACGTTTTCCTTTTGTTCCAGAGCTGAGCAAAACTGCTCCCATACTCGCTGCCATGCCAACACAAATAGTGCTCACGTCTGGGGTAATTAAATTCATCGTATCGAGCATTGCTAAACCAGCATAGACACTTCCGCCTGGACTATTAATGTAGAGCTTAATATCGGCTGTTTTGTCTTCTGATTCTAAAAACAACAATTGAGCAATAACTAAGTTTGCTACCTGATCATTCACTTCGGTTCCTAAAAATATAATACGTTCTTTTAATAATCGAGAATAAATATCATATGCTCGCTCACCTCCAGCAGTTTTTTCGATAACTGTTGGTACTAAAATAGAATTATTGTAATTTCCACGCTCATTCATAGCTTACATTTTATCACACTCGTTATATTTTCAAGTACTGCTTGTACTTATTTTTTTGCAGCAGCTTCAACCAAAACATTTACCGCTTTGGTTGTCAAAAGATGATTACGAACATCTTCGCGAAAATGATCATGTTGAATATGTTCAAGCATTTGTGGATCGCTATATTGTTCTTTCATAATCTGAATTTCACTATCAATTTCTTTATCACTAACTACAATCTTTTCGTTTGCAATTAATTGGCGGAGTAATAATCCAAGTTTTACTCTTTTTTCAGATTCACCCGTAAGTTCTTTTTCAAAGTCTTCTCGACTTCGTTTTTGTATTTCTAAATACTTTTCTAAATCGAGTCCAGAGTTTTTTAGGTTTTCTTCAGTTTCAGAGCGTAAATGGTTAGCTTGTTCTTCGACCAAACTTGCTGGGGCTTCAAACTTAGCTTGTGTAACTGCAGCTTCGAGTACTTGATTTTCATACGCTTTGGTTGTTTCTGCCTGTTTCTGCGTAAGCAGGGTTTGTTCAATATCTTGTTTAAGCTCGGCTAGGGTTTTTACTGGACCCATAGTTTTCGCCCAAGCGTCATCCATCTTTGGTAAATCCATTTGTTCAATTTTATGGATAGTAACGGTAAATACTACATCTTTTCCAGCAAGGTCTTTGGCATGATAGTCTTTTGGAAATGTTACAGTAAACTCTTTTGTTTCACCTTGCTTTAATCCAATTAGATTGTCTTCGAAACCCGGAATAAACTGTTTACTCCCAATGAGTAAAACATGGTTGGTTGCAGAAGCGCCTTCGACAGGTTTTCCTTCGCGGACACCGGTAAAGTCAAATGTTACCTCGTCGCCATTTGCAATTGCGCCCTTCTTTTCGCTTTTCTTTGCAGCTTGTTTTTGCATGGCTTGCAAAGTTTCTTCGACTTCTTTTTTATCAACTTTTGCGATAAGTGGACTAACTTTCAGCTTTTTAAGATCAAATGTAATGTTTGGCATAATCGGTGCTTCCGCTTCAAATTCTAGATCGGTATAGGGCACGAATTTCTTTAAGGTAATTTTTGGGCTCGCTACGGTCTCAATTTTTTCATCACGAACTGCTCGAGAATAAGCGTGCATAATTACTTCATCTAATACATCGGCTTGCACACGAGCTTCGCCGAGTTCTTTTTCGGCTAGGTTGTCAGGTGCCATACCTGGTCGAAAACCAGATATTTTTACATCCTTCTTAAGACGTTTTAGTACTGCTTGTTTATATGGAGCAATAAACTGCTCATCAACAGAAATAGTTAATGTAACTTGGCTTGGGGCTGATTTGGTAGTAACTTTTATCATAATCGTTGTAGTTTAGCAGATTCACCAACAATTTTCTAGTGTAAATAAAACCCCGATCTTTCAATCGGGGGGGGTGTACTTTAGAGAGCAAGGTATTCAGCTCTCGCATCTGATGGTTTCTTAATTGGTACAACTACCTTTAGATTTGGTGAATCTGCCCATATAAATGCAGTTCTGTTTAACTGAGCGATTGTTTTACCACTTGCAATTATTATAGCCTTTGTTCCTGTTGGTAGTGATGTTATCTGATTTAAGGCAGTCGCATAAAACGTGCTCGACATCTCTGCACGAACTGTGTGTAAAGACTCTATGTTACGTATCCAGGAGCTGTGAAGCCCTGAAATTAAATGAGGATTTGCACAGAAGAACACATTATGAACATCCTTTGCCCAGCAGAATTCACTCGGCATTACTACCCCATTAATTTCTTCTACTGCTACCAAAATTACTGATGGATGCAAATATTCAAAATAATACGGCTTTGGCCTATTGAACCATATAAACAACAATTTGGTACTGGCTATTATGCTAGATACCAAAATAATCAGTCTTTTGAGGTTCACTATCTTCTCCTTAATGCAGGAAACAAGCTGGGTCTGATACTAACAAATCTAGTAATTTTTGTAAATAAAAACCCATACTTTATGAAAAGTACGGGCGACGAAGTTTTTTAAGCTGCGGGTTATATCTTTCATTCTCTAATCTTGCTTCTTCAGCACGTTTTTGTACCTTCCGCAGAGCTATGACTTGTCGAAGCGCTCGCCGAAGCATTGGATCACTAAGATTATGTTGGTGTTTTTCAAACAAATCTGGGTGATAACGTTGCAATATTCTTCCGAAAGTTTCTATCCGCATTTGAATTATCTCCTGGGGGTTCAAGGGCAGGTTCATAGCATTTCTCCAAACTCATCTTGGGCTTTTTCGATAATACGAACAATTTGATCAGGTAAAGTTTCCCATTGCTTGTTGTTTTTTAACACCACGGTAAGAGTGTTATTTGCAATAAAAACTGTCCGAATTTCATAAAAAGTCAGTACCTCTCGAACTACTCGCTCAGCCAAAAGCCCAATTTTTACAAAATCTTTTTGTGAATGCTCTATATTATAATGAGTAAAGAATGATGTGAGTGTAGTATGACTAAGGTTTTGCTCAGTAACAAACACATATGCCAGAGGATTTGTGCATTGTTTACAACTAACACTATCCTGCATATTCATCCCCTTTGTTGAAGGTACGCATGTAATCCGTTAAAGCGGATCACATTGATACCAACAAAAAAAGCCTCGGTTTTCACCGAGGCTCATTGATCTATCTATTATTTACTTAACGCAAAACACCCCGGTGAGACACAGAGTTTGTAAAATAAAACCAAGCTGTTTGTATTGCATTCATAGCTATTAATGTATCATATCAATCGAGAAAGAACAATATTTCTCATAAAAAAAGAACCTCAGTATTAACTACTGAGGTTTGGTGTGGCGACCCGACTACCGGGCTGTCTGTCGCCACACCGGTTCAAAATCCCTACCCGGTATACTCTCCTTTTCTATCTTCACGCTCGTCGCAGAGCAAGGGGCATGAAGACCAAGTACTCAGCCTAGGAGGGGCGAGGTTGCCGCGCGAATCGGAGGTTCACGTTCAGGCGCACTTGGATTTGATGGTCCGGCAACGAGCCCAGCAATTATCAACCCGAGAGTCGATGTTTGCCAAGCCCGAAGCCGGTAAGCAGCACAATCTTACCGCCGGTGACAGGAAGGGACCCGCCGTCGAGATTGCACCGCTGGTGGAGACGAGTGGAGTTGAACCACTAACCTTTCCGCCGAAGCGAAACGTTCTTCCACAAGAACTTCGTCCCCTGAAACAGTTTCCTGTTTCGAATTCGCCCGAGAGACCGGGGCAAGAGTGGTTTTGGAGTAGCACTCTTATGGCACCTCAGCCCGTGGCATTGGGCTTCAGTCTCTCGAGCGTTCCGCTCGCATTGGTTCTGCCCGGAGATGGCTCAGCTGGCAAAACTAGCGCGCGGAGAACGTGCCGACTCGCAAAAGACCCCCGTTTTACAGGCGTTTTGCGTGTACTCGCCCGCTTCTGCGAGTCGGCACTGATTTTCGTGAGTTTCAAGGTGTCCTGAGGCCCGAAGACAACAGAACTCCCTGCTTCTACCCTATGGAGTGTTCCCCTTCCTGATCGAGAAGGAGACACTGAACAGGTATTTATCGGTGTTGCCGAGTGGATCTAAACCGTCCTCCCGGGAGGCCGGTCAAGAAGAGCTCATCCCACAAGTGCGAAGCGTTAACCCGAAAACTCACGATAGCTAGTCGCGCCTTCAGTGCAGCGAACCGCCGCACCGCGGCTTTGACCAGCAGTTGATTTGTGTCACAGGGTGACACGATGGCTTGTGGTGCCCTCTTGCGAGAGAACTCCAGTAACATCCTGACTTAACAGAACACGACCGGCTATACACCACAATCTGTTGCTGCATTATGCAGCGATAACCAGATTCATTATCGATAAAAATCAGTAGGCGAATCAAACCGTGCATCAGCCAAGGCTAACACTCTGGAAAATCTGGTTATCGCTGCACGAATCTTGCGACTCTGCAGCAAATGTAAGGTTCAAAAACGTGATTACGATTGTAGCAAACAACAGATTCAATGTCAAGAGATGAATTGCTCCTAATTACTTGACTAATACATACTTTATATGTAGAATAACTCCGACCGCCTATTCACAGAAGGTGTACCAATGACAGCAGAACTTTTGCCGGGAGATCTATATATGGATTGTGATTATCATCCAGTGATATGTACTGAATCAGATCAAGACGACGTTAGTGGTATTTCTTTGCTTGATGGTTCTGTGCCACACAGTTGTTCTCTTGAACATTGTAATGTAAAAAGGATTGCCATACACGATGCGATAAACTTGAGGAAAGTTTGGGATCTTGCATTGCCACGTGCTGAACGTAAAATTTTCGAGGTGTTTAAAGGCAAGGTGTTTCGGTTGCTTACTGAAGAGCAGCACCAGTTTATTCTGAGAATGATTTATCAATCAGATTCGCCGTTTACAATTGATTCTCTCCTTACATCAGTCGCATACAACACAATTTTTTTGCAAGAAAATATTGCTCCAGGTGTTGTAGCTGGCTTTTGGATTATAAGAATGTATTGCCATGAAGAGATTGAAGTTGGAGAAGATGGAATTCTGACTCTTACAGAAATCACCTTAGAAATGGGAGTAATTAGTAGTGCTACCGAATCATAATGATTCGGTTTTTTTATTTCCGCGGAGAGGACAACGCCAGAGTTTCGTATAACTCAATCTGGCTAACCTTAGGTTTCAAGCCCTCCATAAATATGCAAAACAAAAACCCCAGAAAACTGGGGCTCTTGTTTTGGTACCGCGGAGAGGACTTGAACCTCCACGAGTGTTACCTCACCAGCTCCTAAGGCTGGCGTGTCTACCAATTCCACCACCGCGGCATAAGAACGTATTATACCAGATTATTCCGAAATAATCACCGTACCAATTGCACGTAGTTTCTCTTCAAATTTCTCATACCCTCGCTCGATAGTTTTAATTCCATGAATAGTAGTTTTACCTTTAGCAACGAGTGCCGCAACTACATAACTAAAGCCTGCACGTAAATCTGGAACTTGAATTTCAGCACCATGTAAACTCGTCGGCCCGTTAATAATTGCGCTATGAAGATGGTTACGATTTTCAAATCGACAGTGCGTACCACCTAGACAATCTTGGTAAAGTTGAATTTTGGCCCCCATTTTATTGAGCGCATTAGTAAAACTAAAGCGATCTTCGTAAACAGTTTCGTGAATCGTACTGCTTCCTTCGGCTTGGGTTAATAAAACCACAAAAGGCTGTTGCCAGTCGGTCATAAAGCCTGGATGCACGTCTGTTTCTAATGTAATGCTTGTTAGAGGACGGCCTCGCCAAAACTCTATTCCACCTCCTCGAACCGCAAACTCACCCCCTACTCGACGAAATGTATTCAGAAATGTCATCATTGGTTCTTGTTGTGCGCCATGCACAAATATCTTACCGTCGGTTACAGCAGCAACACAGGCCCAACTTGCTACTTCAATCCGATCCGTTAAAACTTTGTGATCAAAACCATGTAGTGTATCTACTCCTTGAATGGTAATAATTCTGTTCGTACCAACTTCGATAATTGCACCCATCTTTTGCAACACACAAATTAAATCAATAATTTCTGGTTCGACTGCTGCATTTCGAAGTTCCGTTACTCCTTTAGCCAATACTGAGCTAAGCAGTACTTGTTCGGTTGCTCCTACACTTGGATAAGAAAGTTCTATCTTTGCTCCACCGAGTTTATTTGCCTTAATAACAAGTGCTTTTTCACTTTCTTCTACTTCGGCACCCATACTCTTAAGCGATTGAAGATGAAAATCTACAGGTCGTGGACCTATTTCACAACCACCCAGTGTGGGTAAATGTGCTTCGCACAATCGATGCAAGAGCGGGCCGGCAAATAAGATTGGTATTCTACTCGTACCAGCAATTTTATGGAGTGCGTTTGTGTCTGGCTGATGAAGCTCAGCTGGTGTAATAACAATTACTCCATCGCTAGTTTCTTTTACTTCACCACCCACTTCTCGGATCATTTCGCTTACCACACGTACATCTTCTATGTCTGGCACATTAGCAATAGTACTTGGTTGTTCACTTAAGAGTGCTGCAACCATAATCTTTGTTACTGCGTTTTTAGCTCCGCGAACTTTTATGGTACCTGTAAGTTTTTTACCACCTTCTATTACAACTGTGTCGCTCTTTTTCATAGTGAGATTTATTATAGCACTTTGGATATTAAAAAATCCGAACATAATTTGTTCGGGTTTACATACGTGGGTAGTTGCCGAGCGAACATTGATGGCAATTTTCGCCACGGCTTGAGTCAAACGCGTAATTATGATTCACACAAATGTAGGCATCACGAGGTTTGGCCAGCTGATGTGTGGTTGTAATCCAAACCGCTGCGCGAGAGTTGTAAGCCGAGCAGGCTTCTTTGAATTCTCTGTATGGCTTATCTGGCTGGTTCAGTATATACCAACACGGAGGATCATTCCGAAATTCAAGTCCTTCTTCGCAAGTCGCTCGCCAACCAAAGTGCATAAACCTATCATGTGTAGAAAAAACTGGAACGACTTCTACAATTTCTACCCTGAATTCATTGACTACCAAATAGCCATCGTGTGGTATTCCAAACTGATCAATATATAGAGGATCCTTACTTGATTTGAACTGGACTTCCCATAAGGTGAATTTTATCCCAATTCGAACCAACTCGGTGGTAGGCATAGGGACTGTCTCGGTAAACTGAGTTTTACTCAAGGCTCACTCTTTTCTTTGAGGTACGAGTTAGAAATAGTATAGCAAACTAGAGTTGTTTGTAATATGCAATCTGAGTATCGCCATATTTTTTTATTTTTATGAGTTCGGCTTTACCGTATTTTTCCAGTAATTCAGTTTTAGAAGAACAGCTCACTACGAGTGTACCGTTTGGTTTTAGCAGTTCGGTAGTGAGTTTTACATGCCGTGGATCAAATTCTGCATAGGGTGGATCAAAGAAAATTAGATCGTATTTCGATTCACTACTTTTAACAAAGTTTTCTACCTTAGAATTTACCACGATTATTTTTGCAGTAATTTCTAGAGTCTTACAATTGGTCTTGATTGCGTCCATCGCAACTCTTGCAGTATCTACAAATGTAACCGAATGTGCGCCAAGACTTACAGATTCTAGTCCTAATGCTCCGCTGCCAGCATAGAGATCGAGCACATCAAAACCTGCCAACTCTCCGAGCACCTGAAATATCGCATGTCGCGTGCGCTCCATTACCGGACGAGTTTTGTTGGTCTTTGGCTGCACTAATTTGCGGCCACCATATATACCTGAGGTGATTTTTAACATATGGACTATGATACAATGAATTTAATCATAAAAACGTAAATCGGAGGGGTTAGTTTTGGCTGAGTTAAATGAAAAATGTGCAGTAATGGCAGTTTATTCTCATACCCAACCCTCTGCACGTCTTACATACTTTGGCCTTTCTGCACTTCAACATCGTGGTCAAGAAAGCTCGGGAATTGTTAGTGGCGACGGTGAAGGATTTATTTCGCATCATGGTGCTGGACTTGTAGCACAAGTCTATAGTGAGGATGATTTACAGAAGCTTGAAGGTCATATGGCAATTGGACATAACCGTTATGCTACATCTGGTGGGAAGCTTGATCGCCATATGCAGCCAGTACATCGTGGTGATGATGTTATCTCGCTCGCCCACAATGGTAATTTGCCAAGTACTGCCGCTCTCAAGGAATTTTTAAGAGATAAAAAAATACTTAAGCGTGGTAGTAATGATAGTGAAATGATGACCGATGCTATTCGGTATTATATGTATCAAGGCAAGTCAGTTTCTGATGCCATTAAGGCAGCTTGGCCACTTTTTACCGGGGCATTTAGTTGCGTTCTTTTAAACCATAAGGGTCTTTATGCATTTCGGGACAAACATGGTATTCGCCCACTTAGCCTGGGCAAAATAAAAGACGGATATGTGATTGCCTCTGAAACTTGTGCATTTGATATGATTGGCGCAAAGTTGGTGCGCGATATTAAACCTGGAGAGCTAGTCCGTATCGATAAAAAAGGAATTACCAGCTGGCAAATAGAAGAACCAGATCTAAAACTAGAAGTTTTTGAGTTTATCTATTTTGCCCGACCAGATAGTATTTTGGCTGGCAAATTAGTTAACGAGGTCCGACGAAAACTCGGCGTTCAGTTAGCACTTGAACAACCAGTTAAGGCTGATGTGGTTATCCCAGTACCAGATTCTGCTATTCCTGCCGCTCTAGGTTATGCCCACACTCTCGGTATTGAATTCGATCATGGGCTCATAAAAAATCGATATATTCACCGTACTTTTATCGAACCTACCCAAGAAATGCGCAATAGAGCCGTGCAAATGAAACTTAACCCCTTACCCGAACATCTTGCGGGTAAAAGCGTAGTACTGGTTGATGATTCTATAGTGCGAGGAACCACAACACAACAAATTGTAAAAATGCTCAAATCTGCCGGTGCACGAGAAGTACATATTCGCGTAAGTTCACCGCCAGTAAAATATCCCGATTTTTATGGTATTGATACCCCAGATCAAGCCCAGTTGTTAGCTTCTAAAATGTCGGTCGATGAAATGAAAGAACATATTCATGCCGATAGTCTTGGGTTTTTAAGTTATACCGGGATGATAGATGCAATTGGTCTACCAGAAGATAAACTTTGTACTGCATGCTTTTCTGGTGTGTATCCCATTGATTTACTCGAACGCAGTAATGAAGTTCAGCC
>JAHFOQ010000004.1:32338-45681 GCA_023261595.1 bacterium
TGTTCAACGTACAATTGATACTCAAAAAATAACTGTTTAAGTATTTCTTGTTAATTTGTAGGCCCAGGATCTTTTGGTGTATTTCCGGCTTCGGTATATGCAGCCAACCAAGCTGCAGCAAGGAGTTGAGGAATTCTTTTTACTACTACGCTCTTTACTGTTTTTGCCAGATCAACCGTCCAGCCTTTCTTTAGGTATCGCTCAAACAAATCAAGTTTTGCAATACGTAGCGATTCATCTTCAACCACTACTTTTATACCTTCTTTTAAAATTCTCTGGTATAAATCGTCGTCGAACTTTACCCGCAAGCGATTAAACGCAATCGCGGTTGAAACTCCACTTTCAAACATAACATGCGAGCTGACTAGTCCTTTGCGGCCCCATACTACCCAGTTTTTCTGCAATTTGCTTGAATCTTCATACTGAGCAGTAATAAGTTTATGATTAGTATGATGAGCTGGAGTTAGACTATCTGTAAGATAATGCGCCATAAAACCGAGTTCAAAACTTGCCTTTACACTATCGCCTACTCTAATAGCTTCGACGGCATTCTTATAATGGATTTCTACCCAGGTAGGCAAATATCCTATCTTATTGACCGGATCCCATAAATGATCAGCCCGATAATTCTTGCTTTTCATCTTCAGGCCGTCAGGTCCACCCATTCCCTCAAATTTTAGAATCTGCCGTTGCAGGGGAAATTTATTTACATTAATACGTGGTCGAATAAGTCGATATGCAACTTTATCGAACTTTTGGTGGGTACCCACATTATTTAACACTTTACCTTTGGTAAAATATGTAACAAATCCAGAATTCATAGTTTAATCGAGCGAAGTTAATTTTTTGAGTTGGTTGACTCTTTCTAACGCTGGCTTATATTGTAACATCTCACCCGTTTCTAAGAAATTATTTGCAATAGTTTTGGCTTTCGCCAATCCAGCTGCGTCAAGTAAATTGGCAAAGCGAAGATCGAGTATTCCAGCTTGTGTTGTACCATAAATTTCACCTGGACCTCGTAATTCTAGATCTATCTGGGCTAAGCGGAATCCATCTGTTGTTTTTTCCATTGCTGAGAGTCGTTTATAGGCCATGGGGCTCTGACTTTCAGAAAACAAGTAACTATAACTTTGTAGATTACTCCGGCCCACACGACCCCGTAATTGATGCAGGGCGGCCAACCCAAAGCGTTCAGCGTTCTCTACAATCAACACAGTTGCATTTGGTACATCAACCCCAACTTCTATCACTGTAGTGGCTAAAAGAATATCATATTTCTTCGCGCGAAAATCTTCCATAATTTCAGCTTTTTCTGCGGGCTTCATTTTGCCATGCAACATTGCAATACGTCGATGCGAAAACACACTTTTTTGAAGCTTCTTATATTCTGCCTCGACTGACTTAAGACCTGTAATATCATTTTCTTCTATTGCTGGGCAGACAATATATGCTTGTTGACCCTGTCCAAGCAGAGTATCGACCATAAAGTAGATGGTACTTCGATCAATCTCGCGCGCAACCTTGGTGTTTACCGGACTCCGCCCCGGCGGGAGGCTATCAATTACCGATACATCTAAATCGCCATACACTACTAGTGCCAGACTACGTGGAATTGGCGTAGCTGTCATAGTTAAGACATGCGGCATTGCCTGAGCTTTCGTTTTCAGTTTGCGTCGTTGGTTTACACCAAAACGATGCTGTTCATCAATAACAACCAATGCTAGGTTATCAAATTCCACTCCCTCACTTAAAAGTGCGTGGGTGCCAATAATAATATCTGTTTTACCGTTATGAATTTTTTCTTGCACAAGCTTTTTTTCTGCCATTGGTAAGGCCGAAATTAATAGACTCGTTTCAATTCCTAGAGACTTAACAAGATTGGTGAGGGTAACCATGTGTTGACGCGCTAAAATTTCGGTTGGTACCATCAGAGCAGCCTGATAGCCAGCTTTTACTGTCATTACAAGCGCGAGTAGTGCCACGAGTGTTTTACCACTTCCAACATCACCTTCTAATAGGCGGTTCATAGGTTTGTTTTTTTCTATGTCTTTAAATATAGTCCAGGCTGACTTGCGCTGGGCATCGGTAAGTTCAAAGTTGAGCTGATTTAATATAGATTCTACTACCGACAGATCAAATGGTATTTTGTACGCATCTTCGGTCTGTATTTCGGCCTTTAATGTCATTCCAGTAAGCATGAGCCAAAAGAGCTCTTCAAAACCGAGCCTATCTCTACCGCGCTCAACATCGTGCATATTTTTTGGCTGATGAAGTAAATGTAATGCCTCGCCGAGTCCAACAACTTCTGCTTGTTCTTGTATTGAATCTGGTAAATCATCTGTTATTTGCTCGGTTGTATCTATGCACTGAGTAATGAGTTTTTGAAGGGTTTTAGAAGTTATTCCAGCGGTTTCTGGATAGATTGGGTAAATTGCTCCCTGAAAATTTGCTTCGTTGGCAGGCTCAAAGCTAGGACTGTTTAGGCTTAAATAATTATTCTTAAATTCAAAATTTCCCGCAAACAGATAGTTTTGATCTTTTTTTAGCGTAGTTGTAAGATATGGCTGGTTAAACCATACGACTTTAATTGTACCAGTACCATCAGAAAGAATAGCCTCAGTAATAGTGAGTCGCTTCATTCTGGCGCTGCGACGCACATTGATAACCTCAATGCATGCCACTATAGCCACCTTACCTGGTTTAATATTGCGAATCTTAGTAATCTGACTGTAATCTTCCCATCGCCTAGGTACATGCCAAAGCAAATCTTGAACAGTTTTAATTTTTAACCGTTCAAGACCTTTCTTTACTACCGGCCCCACGCCGTTTAGTACTGATACAGGAGTATCTAACTTCATTCTTCTATTTTAGCACGAACAAAAAACGAAAAAAAATGTCTATTCGGGGTGAATAGACGCATATACTAATCCGAGATTGATCTCGCTTTTTCTCTTCCGGTATCTGTAAGATGAAAAACTTCTTCATATGTTTCAAACCCAAGATGACGTTGTGATTCAACTATATAGCCCTTGGCCACTAAATACGATAATGATTTCTCATAAATAATCGAATCAACTGAACTAGTCTTCTCCCAAGAGAACTTATCAACTATTTCTTGAAATGAAAATTCTTCATTTTCATCAAATTTATTAAGCTTTGCAAGTATGAGATTGCTTAACATTTTTCGATAAAGCATCTCTTTTGCAATATAAAATATCGCAATATAAAGAAAAAAGATAATAGTCAGAAACAATACCAGAAGTCCAAATGCATTCGCAGCTGCAGATGGATTCCCGCCACCTCTTGGTGCACTGGCCAATATTTCGAACATCACTCACTCCCCGGCGTAGCTCTTTCGGTACAAAACTAGTGTAATATTTTACACTTATTTAGCTATTTTACAATGTTTAGCTGTATAAATCTGCGTTTACCAACCTGTACTAAACAGTCTTGTGTAATCTTTTGCTCAACGTCTTTTATGACTTTATCATCGAGTTTAATACCTTTTTGCATTACTAGCCGTCGTACTTCAGACTTACTCAATCCAAATACATCAGACACAATATCTAATACCGTACCAGACTTAACTTTCTTTGTAGAAATAACTTTTGGTTTATTACCTTCACGAAATTGTTCATTCCAGGCTTCTTCGGCTTTCACTGCAGCTGTTTCGCCGTAGTAACGAGCTACAATGGTTCGTGCTAAACTTGCTTTTGTATCTCGCGGGTTCCCAGGATCTCCAAAAACGGTCATCATTCCATCTTCTACCAACGCCCCAGACATTGCTTGTTCTAATACAGTAATTTGTTCGAGCGGAACATCAGTACAGAGCTTAAAGTAGACCGGAATAAGTTCGTCACGCACAGTCATTACTTTTCCATACATTTCGAATGGTTCGTCATTTATGTAAATACAATTACCCCAGCTCGAACTCATTTTACGTCCATCAGTTCCTTCTAATAAATGAAGGGTAATAACATTTTGCTGATCCATTTTGTATGCTTTTTGCACTTCGCGACCAGCTAACATATTAAAGAGCTGATCGGTGCCACCAATTTCGACATCGGTTTTCATTTCTACACTGTCGTATCCTTGCAACATTGGATAAAGTGTTTCATGAATACCTACTGGCTTCCCGGCCTTTATGCGTTTTGCAAAGTTTTCGCGCTCGGTCATCTGTTGAATGGTAAAAATCTGAGTGAGGGCAAAGAATTTTTGCAATGGCATTTTATCAAACCAATCTCCATTATAGAAAAGTTCAACCTTCTTCATATCAAGTATCTGGCCAATTTGCTTGGCGTAACTCTTCATATTCTCATTAATCGTTTCTCTTTCTATAAGAGGGCGTTCGCTATCTTTGTCGCTTGCATCCCCAATAACACCGGTAAATGTACCTATTACTAATGTAACCTGGTGCCCAAGGTCTTGAAAAGCACGTAGTTTCCACAAAGCAGCAGCACGCCCAATGTGAATTTGTGGGTTAGTAGGATCAATTCCAAGTTTAATTCGAAGTTTCTTACCGCTTCGTAACTTCTTTTCTAAATCAGCACGTACAATAACGTCTTCGACGCCACGTGTTAATAGATCTTTTAACTGGTCTTTATCGGTAATCATTATGTGTCACATTATAGCAGACATAGCGTTTTTTTTGGTATAATCAATTCAACACACAAAAACCCTTATGGCTAAACGAGCAATCAAACGTAATAGTTCGCCAAAGCGCCGTGTTATTCGACGCGGTTCTTCGGTATCTGGAAAAAAAGTTGCAGCATCTACGGCAGCAGCTTCTAGCAAGAAGAAAAACTTACTAACTTGGCTTGTTACACCTGCAGTACCGCGCGAAAAAGGTATTCGTAAGATTTACCCGAAACATGTCTTTGAGGTTCTTACGAGCAAAAAGGCAATTAAATTATATGCAATAGCTTTTCTTACCGGTTTTCTTATTGTAGCTGCAGTGTTTGCTTGGTTTGCCAAAGACCTTCCGAGCCCGAACAAAATTAACTCAATTACAAGCGCGCAAACTACAAAACTTTATGATCGCACCGGTCAACACTTACTCGTTGAAATATATGGAGATAAAAACCGTAGTATTATCGAGTTTAATCAAATGCCGCAGTGTATAAAAGATTCTACTATTGCACTCGAAGACAAGGACTTTTACCAACAAGGGGCATTTAGTCCAAAAGGATTAGCTAGGGCTTTTAGCGGAATTTTATTTAAAGATTCTAGCCGTGGTGGTGGTAGTACAATAACTCAACAGTATGTAAAAAATGCCCTTCTAACCAACGAACGAAGTTATTCTCGTAAAATAAAAGAACTTATTCTAGCTATAGAAATTGAACAGCTCTATAAGAAAGATGATATTTTAAAACTCTATCTGAATGAAATTCCTTATGGAAGCACGGCATACGGTGTTCAGGCAGGTGCTAAACAATTCTTTGGTGTTGATGCCAAAGATCTTACCCTCTCACAGTGTGCTATGCTCGCGAGCCTACCACAAGCGCCAACATATTACTCGCCTTATGGAGCGCATACGGGAGAGTTAATTACAAAGAAAAATCATGTTCTCGATCTTATGGCAGAACAAAAGAAAATCACCCAAGATCAAGCAAATGCTGCAAAAGAAGTAGATGTTTTAGCCCAATTAAAACCGTATAATCCGTATGCAAATGTTACTGCACCGCATTATGTACAGTTTGTACGAGAACAGCTCGAAGAAAAATATGGCGTAAAGACAGTTAACCAAGGTGGTTTAAAAGTAATTACCTCACTTGATGTTGATAAACAGAAACTCGCAGAAGAAGCGGTAGTGTCTAGAATTGATAACGTACGAAAATTCGGTGGAAGTAATGCGGCACTCGTTTCTGCCGATCCAAATAACGGTGAGGTTTTGGCAATGGTTGGTAGCTATGACTATAACGAACCAGAATTTGGTAGTTTTAATCTTGCTTCGGCTAATCGACAGCCAGGAAGTTCAATTAAACCGCTCGTTTACTCTAATCTCTTTAAAAAGAATTGGGGTCCTGGTAGCACTATGTATGATGTAAAGACCGATTTTGGCGGTGGTTATACTCCTAAAAACTATACAAATAGATTCTATGGTGTTCAGCCTATTCGTACCGCGCTTTCTAGCTCACTCAATATCCCGGCCGTAAAAGCACTATATATTGGTGGCCAAGAAGAGTTTATTAAAACCGCTAAAGAAATGGGCATTACAACGTTCGATAAAACTACCGCAGATTACGGCTTGTCCTTAGCGCTAGGTTCTGGCGAAGTCAAAATGGTTGATATGGCCAACGCATTTTCTGTATTAGCCGATGAAGGAATAAAACACAATCAAGTTTACTGGCTAAAAATTACCGACCAAAATGGCAAAGTAATTGATGAAGTAACTGACAAAGACAATAAAGGCAAGCAGGTTATTGATCCGCAAATTGCGTACGAAATTAGCAGTATTTTATCTGATAATAACGCTCGCTGTAGCATTGGGGTTTTTACTTGCAATAACCCTCTAACTCTTGGCAATCGACCAGTAGCTGCAAAAACAGGAACAACCGAAGATTATAAAGATGCATGGACAGTTGGCTATACTCCACAACTTGTTGCAGTAGTTTGGGCAGGTAATAATAATAATAAACCGATGACACAAGCTGCGAGCATTGTTTCTGCACCAATTTGGAATACTTATATGAAGAATGCCTTAAAAGACGCTCCGGTTGAACAATTTAAGCAACCGAGCGGAATAAAACAAGTTACTCTAGACGCCAATACCGGAAAAGCACCAGTAAATGGTTCTAGAACACGAACTGACATTTTCCCTTCTTGGTATCAGTTGCCTGCAGCATCGGGTAACCAAGCAGCAACCATTGATGTAGTTTCTGGTAAACTCGCCACTGCCTGTACGCCACAAGATGCACGTCGTGACATTACAGGGGCACTTATTACCGCCGAGATACCTCCAACCGATATTGCCTACCCACGTTGGAATCCGCCCGTGCAAGCACTCGCAGCAAGTCTAGGATATGGTAGTGGAGGTTCTATACCAACTCAAAATGACGATGTTCATCAGTGTGGTGATGCTCAGCCTTCGGCAACAATTTCTGCCAAGGCAAATGCTAATGGAACAGTTACTGTTACCACAAGTGTTACTACTGGTCGTTTTCCAATTTCGCATGTCGATGTATTTCGCGATAATACCTTAATCAGTTCGACCGGAAGCGGCGGTACAATAACCGATACTCCAGGTAGTGGCACACATAGTTACTATGCAAAAGTTTATGACTCTGGTTATTATAACGCGCAGAGTAATAGTGTAAGTGTGAATGTTGGTGGTAGCGGAAGCCTTACATTGAACTGTGTTGCACCAAAGACATGTTCACTATCTGGCTTTTCGAGTGGAACCGCAACACTAATCGTTACTGGTGGAGGATCATACCCTGACTCATCAAGCCCATACGCCTGGAATAGTTGGGCAGGTCCTGCTTGGAATGGCATAGGTGGTGCGGGTAGTAACGTTCGGGTTAGCGCTGGTGGCGATACTGTCTATCCATAGATTATAGTAACGATTCAATTTCGTCTACTAACCTAAAAAACTCTTTACTTCGTACATTACGTGGTCGAGATATATTGTTTGGGAATATCTTTCTTACTCTGCCGGGCCTTGGACTCATTACAATAATTCTATCTGCCAATTCAACCGCTTCTTCTACTAAGTGAGTAACCATAATAACCGTTGTTTTGGTCTGTTCATGAATTTTTAATAAATCGTGGCGCAATCCTTTTGCAGTAATTTCGTCGAGTGCAGAAAATGGTTCATCTAGAAGCAATACCTTTGGGTGCACTGCGAGTGCTCTTGCGATACCAACTCGCTGTTTCATTCCTCCGGAGAGTTCTTTTGGATGACTCTTTTCGAATCCTTCGAGTCCTATGCGGTTAATCTCTTCGCGAACTCTTTTTTGAATCTGAGACTTACTTAAACCCTGCATGCGCAAACCGTAACTCACATTATCTTCAACATTTAGCCAAGGGAAAAGCGCAAAGTTCTGAAAAACAAAGCCAAGTTGTTCTGGCATATTAAGAATCTTACCTTCACTTTGTTTTTGCAATCCTGCCAAAATTCTAAGTAATGTACTTTTTCCTCCTCCACTCGAACCAACAATACAAACAAACTCACCAGTATCAACATCAAAACTAATATCGTTAAGGATTTGTTGTGTTTCACTATTTTCTTTATAGTTTAAATTTATTCGTCGGACTTGTATCGGTTTGTTATTAGGACTCATTCTGGTACCTCGAAGAAAGATTAAGTAATGGAATCCAAATTATTTGATTTAAAATAAAGATTAAAAACAAATACATTGCTATACCGAGAACAAGTTGCCAGACACTCCCAGTTTCTCCAAGCTTACCGAGGTACGAGCCTATACCTAAAACTTTTGCAATTATCTCTGCACCAATTAAAGCCTCCCATGCTTCGCCCCATCCAATAATTGAACCTGAAATAAAGGCCGGAAAGACTGATGGTAAACGAAAATACCATAGTCGCTTTATTCCATGTGCATGATAAATTGTAGCGGCTTGCCCCAGATCTTCTCTTTCTCCTTTTAGCGCTGTAATGAGCGTAAAAACTATTGGCCAAATTATTGTTACCACCAAAAAGAATACTACCACCCAACGGCTAGTTCCGAATACTACTAGTAAAACAGGTATGAGCGCAAAAGTTGGAAAACTCTGTGCAACATCGAGAATTGGTAACATTATATTCTCGAGCCATTTACTCTTTGTAGCTCCAAGTGCCAAAATAAGCGCCAAGACTGCAGCAATAATATATGCTACCACCACACTTATAAGGCTTGATACAAAGAAACGGTAAAACTCCCACCAATCTACAGTTTTAGTCTCAGCAAAAATAAATAAGAAAATGATAACACCGCCAATTAACAAAAAGCTGGTGAGGCGCTGTCTGCGCTGAATACTAGGAGATTTTTGCTGGTTGGCCTGGTGTATTTTGTGCGAATAGCGCATTTCTTAATTATACCAGCTTTAGCATAAGCTAATTAAAAAACCTCCTGAGTTTCAGGAGGCTGTTTGTGCCTTTTTATCAGATTTAAAGATCGACTCAAAAAGATATACGATACCGGCAAAAATTAACACAAGAATTAGAGCACCTATCACTAAACCAATTGCGGCAAATATCCCAGCAAAAAATCCTGCAAAAATGCTACCTGTATAGTCTCCGCCAAAACTTTTAGTGGTTGGGTCATATGAGAACCTGGAACCATTTGGTGTATTTTTCACTACTACTTCACCATTTTTATTTGCTAATAGCGAAACGCTGTCCGAGGTGTGGTAACCAAGACCAATTTGTTGTTCAGTGTATATTGGCTCTTCTGAATCGTAGAGGTACTGAAGAGTTGCGGTCTGACTTACTGGCTTAAAGTCACCATTAACATTGCCTAGTTCAACTATCTCAGCTTGAACATTTTTCCACCCAAGCGCTTGATAATCAGATTCTTTCTGTGAAACTTCCTGCCAAGACTGATTTAAAACAAATAAGCCAAATGCAATTGATAGGATAATCCAAACACCAACAACAAAGTTAATAACTAGATCAACCTTTCCTTCCTCATTCTTTAACAATTGCATTATTCACCTCTTAACCTCGTGGATAAGACAACAATATTCTACGTTTTTATGTTCGTTATAGCAAGCTTAGCTTTTTGGTTTGGTGTTATTTCGAGATGTGTGTTGGTTTGTAGCACGAGCACGACTTGGTCGTTTACTTCCTTTTTCTACAGCAAAAATCATTTTGCCAGCAACGGTTTGAAATATTCGAGTAACTTCTACTGTTACTTCTTTACCTAAAAGTTTGTCACCTTTTTCAACTACTATCATTGTGCCATCTGCCAAGTAAGCCAGACCTTGATTCTTTTCTTTGCCTTTTTGTACTACCTTAACTTTCATTTCTTCGCCAGGAATTACTACAGCTTTAATTGCATTGGCAAGTTCATTAATATTAAGCACCTTTACTTCTTCGATTGTTGCAACTCTATTTAAGTTATAGTCGGTCGTAAGAATATCAGTATCATATTCACGAGCTAGGTAAACGAGTTTATGATCAACTTCTTTTACATCTTCTGGGTTCTCTTCGATAATGTCTAACTCAACTGCTGGGTTTTCTCGAATTAAATTAAGCATTTCTAAGCCTCGTCTCCCACGGCTTCTTCGCATACTGTCTTCGCTATCTGCAATGTTTTGTAGTTCAGCCAAGACGAAACGTGGCACCAATAATTTACCCGGCACAAAACCACTTTTGGCGATATCTGCAATTCTTCCATCGATAATTGCACTCGTATCTACTAAGATTTGCGATTTCTCAACTTGCTTTTGAGATGTTTTTTCTACTGTTTTTACTATGGTTTTTTTGTTTTGTTTAATAAGGGTAAGTAACGCAATTGCAAGAATTGCTACTGAAGCCGCAAGAACGACAAGAATAATTTCTAACATTAATATTCCTTTTTAGTTTATTTTTTTTGTAATAATTTTGACGGCTTCGGCGATACTGTGCGGAAGCTTCATTCCTTTAAGGCTCGAATGAGGAGCAGTAAGGGCTGACTTATACCCAAGTTTCTTAGCTTCGCGTAACCTACGTTCGGTAGAATTTACCGTTCGAATTTCGCCGCTTAAGCCAACTTCGCCAAACACGACCAAGTGAGAATCTATAATGACATTTTTTTGTGCTGATGCTAAAGCACAGATAATTGCGAGGTCGATAGCAGGCTCAGTAATCTTGAGACCACCTACAATATTAACATACACGTCAGACGCGCTCAAATTTATGCCACCACGTTTTGTTAGAACTGCACAGAGCATGTTTAGTCGATTGAGATCTACACCAACACTCGCACGTTTTGGATAACCAAATACACTAGGACTAACCAAAGCTTGAACTTCTACAAGCAGTGGTCTACTACCTTCCATTGCTGCAAAAACCACACTGCCAGGTGCTAAGCTTCGCTCTTCTAAAAGTAGTCCACTCGGATTTAAAACAGGCTGCAATCCAGAATCGGTCATTTCTAATACCCCGACTTCGTCGGTAGCACCAAATCGATTCTTCACTCCACGCAAGAATTTAACCATGCCAAACCGATCACCTTCTAAATACAAAACAACATCTACTAAATGTTCGAGCAAACGAGGTCCAGCCAAATTTCCTTCTTTTGTAACGTGTCCAATTAAGATAAAAGCGGTATTGGTAGTTTTGGCAGACTGCATAAGTTGATTAGCACCATTAGTAATTTGGCTAACAGTTCCAGCTGCTGAGGCAGAAGCACTCGAACTCATTGTCTGGATAGAATCTACTACTACTAATTCGTAGTTTTCGCTAGCAACTAAACTTATTACACTATCGAGGTTAGTTGTAGCGGCAAAATCAAAATCTTCACTTAAGCCTGTTATTCGTTCAGCCCGGAGTTTAATTTGATTCGCCGATTCTTCTCCGCTCACATAGAGAATCTTATTTTTTTGCTTGCTTAACAATCCCGCTAACTGCAATACGAGAGTACTCTTGCCAATGCCAGGATCTCCAGCGAGCAATATTAAGCTTCCTGGTACTATTCCTCCACCAAGCACTGTATCTACTTCGCCAATGGTAGTTGTTATACGGGGAGTTTTGGCAGATTGAATTGCAGAAAGTTTGTCTGGCTTAGCTGGTGTAGAATTTGAACCAGATTTTGTACCTAACGCTATTGGGGCAGATTCAACTAAGCTATCCCAAGCTCCACATTGCATGCACTTACCGCTCCACTTACTAAATGTGGCGCCACAGTTTTGACATACAAATTGAGTGGTTACTTTTGGCATATTTTTTACTTACACTAAAATTACTCTTGTATATATAATATCACAATACGAACACAAAACGAAAGTGTTTTTTAATATAATTAATATACTGTGCTAACATTAATGACATATCGCACCTACAAACTGGGAGTTCAAAGATGGAGTCAACTGAATGTAGAAGGTTATTCTGTGAAGAACTACCAATTCCAGGCAAAGAACATTGCATAAAACATAACGATATACGATTGTGTAATAAGTGTAATACAAACCACCCTGTTGTGGACGGCCTCTGCCATACGTGTATAAGAAAAGAAACTCAAGAACTTTATGAATGGCAAAGAAGACAAGCAGAACACCATCCATTTACAAATCAAATTTCGAACCGTGGTTCAGGTAGCTGTAGTTTAACTCAAGTTTGATCTAAGTTTATCTTAGATCTTTTTTAAACCCCAAGTGCGACTTTGAGCTCAATTTTATTGTCTTTATCAGCACTCACTTTTACTGTATCTCCAGCATGAATGTGTCCGTCGATCATCTCAGATGCGAGCGGATCTTCTATGAGTCGTTGTAATGCTCGTCGCATTGGGCGTGCGCCGTTGTCCGCATCATATCCTTCTTTGAGTAAAACACTTTTAATACCAGTGGCGAACTTTAATGTTACTTCTTTAGCTTCGAGCCGTCTTGCTAAATCTTTTAATTGTAGATCAATAATTTTTTCGATATCGGCTGGTGCAAGAGCTCGGAACACAACGACATGATCAATTCGGTTTAAGAATTCTGGTCGGAAAACTTTCTTCAATTCACCTTTTAGATTCTTTTGCATACGTTCATGGTGGCGTTCAAGCTTGTCTTCGTCTTTTTCACTATGAGTGTTAAACCCAATTACTGCTTCGTCGTGTAATTGGCGTGCGCCAACATTACTCGTCATTATTATGATTGTGTTACGAAAATCTACCTTACGGCCTTTCGCATCAGTAAGTTGTCCGTCTTCTAAAATCTGCAAAAGCATATTAAAGACATCTGGGTGAGCTTTTTCAATTTCATCAAATAAAATTAAACTATACGGGCGACGACGAACTTTTTCGGTCAACTGTCCGCCCTCTTCGAATCCAACATAGCCAGCCGGAGCACCAACTAACCGAGATACATTATGTTTCTCCATAAACTCACTCATATCAACTTTTATCATCGCGTCTTTATCATGAAAAAGTTCTTGCGCAAGTACTCGTGCGAGTTCAGTTTTACCAACCCCGGTAGGGCCAAGAAAAATAAATGATCCAATTGGTCGATTTTCATCAGCAATTCCTGTTCGCGAACGACGAATAGCACGAGCTACAGCAGAGACGGCTTCGTTTTGACCAATTACGTTTGCTTTTAAGCTAGCTTCAAGTTTCTTAAGAGCTTCAGTTTCTATCTTAATAAGCTTGGTAAGTGGAATGCCGGTGGTCTGATTAATTACCACAGCAATGTCTTCAGCACTAATACTTATTTCTTTTTTCTTA
>JAHFOQ010000005.1 GCA_023261595.1 bacterium
TACAGTTTGGCCAATGTATATTTTATCTGCTTCCTTATTATAGATTGCATATACCGAAAACATTAAATTATTCTACACTGCTCTACCTCCGCTGGCCAGCGGAGAGCTACCCCGGAATATGTGATCTTATAAATAATCGTCCGTTACCAGATTTGAGTTGTTTTTCTCTCTTTAAGGCTTCCGAACGGGTGGCAACTGACTCTTCATAAATCAATTCCCACTTGCCCTGAAATCTTGCTGTATATCCTTTGAACGTATGATTGTTGTGCTGTTTTAAACGCTCAGTCATATTTACAGTTTGGCCAATGTATATTTTATCTGCTTCCTTATTATAGATTGCATATACCGAAAACATTAAATTATTCTACACTGCTCTACCTCCGCTGGCCAGCGGAGAGCTACCCCGGAATATTTGGTTTGTATTAGAGTAATACCACACGATTATATCTGTTGGAGCAGTTGAAAGTCAAGGTGATTAATGCTATTATACGTTCGCTTACAAGATCGTACCTACACAGGGAGGCACATTGCCAGTAAGAGAAGAAGCGCGTTTTACGTATACTCTTGGTGCAGAAGTTCAGCCAATTATTACCGGTAAAAAGTTGAGATCAGGCGACATTAGAGCGCAACAAGTTCTGGTTAGACCTGGTAGAAATCTTTCTGAAAAATATTGGGTCGTTACCAAGGTATCGAACGACAAAGACCTTGATCTGGTTGGTGAACTTCTTATTTATGTTAAACCCAGACCTCCATTGAAAGAACATGAAACTTTCGTAACAGTAGAGTCTGGTATTCGTTCTGGTATTCAAGGTAGCAGAAATGTTGCCTTGCGTTCTCGTTTGGAATCAGCTCGATCAGATACAGTCAAAGAAGTTCGTCAACGACTACTCGATGATTGGTATAGACTCCTGCTCTATAGTGATGGAAGAGAATCACAGCTCCTAGAGCTAATTGTTTCTGACATGCAATTGTGTAGAACGTTGCTGAGAAAAGATGTAAGAGGTCGTGTAGAACGGTCTGTTGGTTTTCTCGATTCAATCGGAAGAATGAATCCTCAAGCGAATGCAGCTCGTTTAACGGCTGCTATTGCCCGGCTTCGTCTTCAGCTTGAATATGATGTGCTTACTGAAAAGTCACTTCGGTATAGGTATTTAAACTGCACTACGTTTGCCGAGACAATTGCTGCAGACATTTGGGATGTACAAGTTCTACTCGAAGGATTTTTGTTGGGTAGAAGAACTGCAAAAAGCTTTTCAGCCGAGACAAGAAAACGTCTCGATAGAGTTAGTATAAAGCCTTACTTCTGGGCTAAGGTCTGGATAGATAGATGGCTCAATACTGAAGTGTTCAATGCTCAAGAAGGAAAGTTAATTGTTGAAGCACTTCTTGCTGAACAACAACTTGGCGAGATTGATATGTTGCTTTCAGAATTAAAGCATTCAGATAAAAATCAGCAACGGCTTTTATTGAGAATTATTACAATGTCGCTAAGTAGTATTGAATATAAATCAGTCGACTATCAAACATTTTTCTTAAGGTTACGACGTTCTGTACAACGAACACTGGCAATTTCTAAATCTACAACAGAGAAAGAATATAGCCAGAGAGTTGAAGCGATCCAACAAGAAATTCGGTATCGTAGCCAAGAAGCTAGTAGCCCTTGGCTACTAAACGACACTTATACTATTAGGTAGATACATTTACCCCACCACACGGTGGGGTGTTTTATTTGCTATAATACACATCTATGAAAGAGACAAAATCCCCTAATCCTAAACTGCATTGGATCGTAAAAACCATACTTATTACTTTAGGAGTATTTATCGCTATCTCATTTATATTTATGATGCGTTTTTGGTTACTTAATCATAGTAAACAAGAAAAGATTGGGGTAAGTTTCTCACAGGTACAAGCCGAGCGCTACGGAAGTAATTGGCGTAATAATTACACTGCAATAATGGATGAGCTTGGCTTTCGGCATATCCGTATAGCTGCCTATTGGGACAGGCTCGAGCCTCAGCAAGGCGTATACGATTTTAGTCAAACCGATTATATGGTTAATGAAGCCCAAAAGCGTGGTGCAAAGTTAACCATGGTAATTGGCCAAAAAAGTCTGCGGGTACCAGAGTGTTACTACCCTACTTGGCTCGATAAGAATAATTCAGAGGTAGTACATACAGAATCTCTTAAGATGTTAGAGACTGTCGTCAATCGTTATAAAAATAATCCAACAATAGAAAAGTGGCAGTTAGAGAATGAGTTCTTATTAAAGAGTTTTGGTAATTGTCCTGCTCAGAATTTAAATTCTAAAGACTATCAAAGTGAATATAATCTAGTAAAAAGTCTCGATAACTCTCGCCCAATTGTCATTACGCAAAGTAATCAAAATGGTTTTCCAGTTAGATTGCCATATGGTAATATATTTGGCTTTTCAATGTACCGATGGGTATGGAGTCCTTTTGGTTATTATCGATATCCTCAAACTGGTTTATACTTTTGGTGGAAAGCCGCAATTATCAATCTGTATACCAGAGCTGATATTAAAATCCACGAACTCCAGGCTGAAGCTTGGGGTAAAGTTGGAAACGAAAATCTAACACCACAAGAAAGTTTTCAGACAATGAATCCTAAAATTTTGTATGAAAACATTGAATATGCCAGACAGAGTCAAATAAAAGATTTTGATTTATGGGGATCAGAATGGTGGTATCACTTAAAACAAAATGGGTATCCGGCAATGTGGGACGCGGTAAAAACATTACCTAGCAAAAATTAAGACTCAGTTATAATCATTTATTTCTCATGGCCTGTTCGTATACTTCGTGTGTTATCTTGGCAGTTTTTTTCCAGCTGTATTTTTTGATCTGTCTATAACCTTTTTTAACAAGTTTTGTTTGTAGTTCTTTGTCGGCCAATACTTTAGCTATTACGGCGGCGATGTCTTTTACGCTGCGGGGATTAAAGTATTCTGCAGCATCTCCGAGGACTTCTGGAAGGCACGTAGCATTACTACTCACCACCGGTAAGCCATAACTCATGGCCTCGAGCCCAGGCAGCCCAAACCCTTCTGAGAGAGATGGTAAAACATAGAGTGTAGCAGCCTTATACAGCCCTGCTAGTTCTGCATCACTCACAAATCCGGTAAAAATTACACGCTCGCTTAAGCCAGATTTTTTTACTTCCTCCTCTAATCCCTCATGAAAATCATCTTTCTTACCACCAATAACCAGCTGATAATCGAGTAGGTACTTAGTAGTAAGTTGTCCAAATGCCAGTATTAATCTTTCGAGGTTTTTATGCGGATAGGCATTGCCGGTATAGAACAAAAAAGGTTTATCAATACCATATTTCTCAAGATCAATTCGTGCCCTTTTATAAGCAGCTTCGCCAGCTAGCGGTGCCACTACAATTTTATTTCGCCGTACGTGATAAGTCTTTGCGATATCTTCTTTTACATACTCACAATCTACCAAAATTAGTTTAGCTCTTTTTACTCCCTGACGCATAGCCAAGCGTCTGGCTTGGTCGCGTACCTTATACTTAAGCTTGCCGATTCCTTTTTTACGAATGTTTTGAAAGTGCAATAATGTTAGGTCGTGAATAGTCATCACAAACTTACCTCGATACCTAAGCGGAAAGTTAAAATTGGTAAAATGTACAAGATCAGGTTCTTGTTTTTCGATAATCTTTGCGAGCTTAATCTGTTCTTTTAGATTGTACCAATCAATATCAACCGGCAACAAAGAGAGATTCTTTGCTTTCAGGCTAATTTGGTCTTGATCTTTCTTACGGATAAGTAAAACATATTCGTTTTTTTTGTCGAGTACCAAAACTTGCTCGACCATTTCTTCTATGTAACGACCTATACCAGTTTGTTTTATAAAACGGCCATCAATTAAGATCTTCATATCTAGCGTATTATACCTTAAATAACCTAATATATTAAGCATGAGCCGGCATAAAACCGCTGTTGCTTGCAATGAATTTTTTAGACTGGTAAGTTACATATATCCATTGTGATCTTGGGACTCATCAACTCGAAAAGGAGGATGACAATGGAAACCTCCCCCACGACCCGCAAGGTCGTTTTTTCATTTCTGGCCATTATGCTTACGATTAGTGGCCTGGTACTTTCACAATCATCAGCTTTTGCTTTAACAGGATTTAATGTGCGTTCAGCCTATGGCTACCCAGTAGTTAATGTATATGCTAAGCCAAATGTATTTAGCTCCGTAAATTACAAACTACCAAATGGTGCTTCTATTAACCTTCAATGTAAGGTAATAAATGAATGGGGTAATTCGTGGCTCAAACTAACTGACAACAATTACATTTTGCAAAGCAACACTACTTATCCTGCAAGTAGTACTATTGTTCCTATTTGTAACCAAACCAAACTTTACCCAGACCGAACATTGCTTCAAGCGAGTGGTCCAAAAATTTATATTATTCAGTCTGGTAAAATCTTGTGGGTTCCAAATGTTGAGACCCTCAACACATGTTTAGGTGGCTACACTAAAGTAGTGCATATTGCAGACAGCGAGCTCACATCTGTCTTGAAGGTCTATCCAGATGGCGGTACAGCCAGTTGTCCGGTGAGCTACGCGAACGGTACCACCCTTTTAGCTCCAGATTCTGGAACGGTATATGTTATTGCGAATGGGCAAATGTATGGTGTGCCCAACCCAGAAACCCTTATTGCATGTTTGGGTGGTTGGCCAGCAGTGCACAACATTTCACCCGCTCAAATGGCTTGGGCTCATGCAAGCTACACATATGCAGGAGCCTACAAATGCCCAGTAATTAGCTATGCGCAAAACACGCTCCTGCAAGGTAGTGGTGCTGGTGTATATCTAGTGCGAAACGGTGCTTGGCTTGGCATCCCCAATCCAAGTGTACTTGGTTGCTATGGTGGCTGGCCTGCAGTTAACCATGTGAGTGATAGTGAGATTCTGCGCCTAACTCTTACCTATCCAAACGGCGGAACAGCAGCTTGTCCATACAGCCTGCCTGAAGGATCGAAGTTGCTTGCGCCAAATGGTACCGTGTTTCTCCTGCACAATAACCTTATTTTCGGTATGCCTAACGCCGAAACACTGCTTGGTTGCTATGGTGGATGGAATGGTGTTCGCTCAGCCTCGCAAGCTGAGATTGATGCGATGTTTGCAACCTACTCGTATGCTGGTGCTGCAGGATGTGCTTTGCCCCCTCCTCCAACAACCCCTACAAAAGAACAAAGAGCAATCGAATGGGCAAAGTCTCAAGTTGGCAGTACAGCCTGGAATGGTCTATGCGAACTCATGGTAGAACAAGCCTTTGGTACTCGTGGTCGATATGGTAGTGCACTTGCGAATGCGAATGCGAAAATTGCTAGTGGCCAAATGCACAGTGGAGACACTAATGTTCCGGCAGGAGCACTTGCCTTTTTTGGTGCGGCAAATGTAAATGGCGGTTATGGCCATGTAATGATTTCCATTGGCAATGGCCAATTTGTGAGCAATGGCTATACATGGAATGGCCGTGTGTACGGTGCTCGTATTACAACTATTGGTTCAGTAGGCGCTGGGCCCTATATTGGATGGGCCTGGGCCGACAGTAGTTGGCCAGGGCGATAATGATTCAGACCAATACTAAGGAGTATTGGTCTTTTTTAATATCACTACTTCGTTCTCATTAAACACTTCGAAATATCCTGTTTCTTTAAGTTTTTTAACATAGTCATCAACTTCTTCTTTAGACATAAATGGCCATTTTTCTAAGTTGCTCGAAATAATAATATATTCAGGATGAGCACCTTCGGGTAACGGGAGATTATATATTTCTTTTCGCGACGAAAGAACAGCAAAGGCCGAACTTGCTCCAACGCTGGCGTTTGAAGGTATTATCCCGACAGCTTCATGCGCGCTTTGCTCAGTCGAGGTGAGTGTATAAAACCGCAGTACGAGGGGCTTAAGAATAGCATTTTGATGCATGACTATATTTAAGATACATGCCAAAACAACGGTTGTTCCAATTGCTACTTTATACACCTGCTCTTTCTTAATGCCATAATTTTTATGCAAATACTGCACAATTCTATATAAACCGACAATTGAGGCAGCAGCCAAAATTGGTGCTTGGCTAGCAGTGTAGTGTTCAAGACTGCCCCAGCGCCACATTTCTGTACTTAAAAATCTTCCAAGCCACAGTGGCAGCAACAAAATGAGTATTTCTAGAGCAAAAATACTAAAACCACCAAATGAAAATACCATTGCCAACATATTGCGTAATTTTTCACCTGGTAAAAAGAAGGCTTTTATCACGTTTAAGGGCTGAAGAAAAACAGCTTTTAGCGCGTCTTGCATGCTATTACCAAAAGCAGTTTTTTCGTAGCCATAACTCGGTCCAAACATGGGCAACCAAACTTTTGTAACCGCCACAAAATATGCAGTGCTTACTAATCCAATAACCACACCAAGCCAATATTTTCTCTCAATAATGACTAAGTAAATACCTACCATTATTGCTATTAGTGGCATATCTTCGCGAAAGAGAAGCAACACAGCCAGACCAATACATAAATGACGGTAGTTTTTACTTACCAAAAGAAAATATAACACCCATGCAAGAGGTAAAACTGCCGCTGCTGAATCGTGGAATGAGTACACTAATGCCGAAAAGAACCCAAAGAAGAGAAAATATGGCAATAGCCAAAGAGCAGCTAAACTAGGCTTTGGTGAATATTTTTTTGCAACTAAATAGATTGGCCAACCACTTAAAACCACACAAAGAGCCTGAAGAGTTAATAAAAATCCCGGGGCTTGCCAAAAATAATATAGCGGTACTAACGGTAACAAAAAGAAGTGTGCATGATCCCCGAGTAAATTATAGCCCTTCAGAGGGTTGGCGCTTAAGCCTGAGTGAATCAACCCGTACATGTGTCGATTAAACAAACCTAAATCGAGCATTGGGATTTGTAGCTTGCGATACAGTAAGTATTCTAGTAATAGGTAGTAGCAAAGGCTAAAAAACGAAATACATAATGCCCACTTGTTTTGATGTAACCAAGTACTACGTTGCAAACGACGTTGTATATTTTCTAGATACCCAATTTTTGCAGTACCCGTTATACCAACTAATACACCAATCATAATCCAAGTATGGGTTACAGCTAAATTACCCAGGCTCTGCCACTGAATAGCAAACATTATTCCCATTAATGCCAATGCAAGCAACCAATTCTCTTCTTCCTTGGTTTGAACTCTTGGCCAAGCGCGCACCACCAACCAAACTAAAATAATAGCAAAAACAACCAATAATGAAGCTCCGATAATTCCCTGTTCTGCCAAAATCTGAATATATACACTGCGCGAGAGCGAGTTACCAGTGTAAATATTACCATCAACACTCAATTGCTTTACCAGTATGGTTTGTAGATTGCCGGGGCCAATTCCTACAACGGGGTGGGCTATATATATATCTTTTCCGGCTCGCCAAGAGTCAAGCCGAGTTTGCACTGAAGTATTTGTATTGATAGACGTAAGTTGCTGAGATAAATTATGCCTAACAACAGATGGACTAATGCCAGTCTGAGGTATGGTGGTCTGTATGTCATTGGGAACTGTACCAACTACTGGTTTGGCCAAACGTGCGCCTACAAAAAGAATGAGCGCTGTAATACACACCGACAAAATTAACATTAGACCAAAATATCCAGCTTCTTTTAATTTTCTTTGCACAATAAGTACTGCAAAGATAAGAATTAATATCAAACCAAGACCGATAAATGCCGAGCGCGAAGTAGCTAGCAAGATAGTGCTTATAAATCCGATCGAAGTGATAAAATAGCGTTTGCTTGGTTTGGTAAAAAACGTTACTAATGTTAGGCTCAGCGGGATAATAAGATAGTTTACTAAAGAAGCTGGCTCAAAGCTGAATCCAGTCACTCTTGGATAACCAAACACTACTTTTGAATAGCGAGCTGCTAGTAATGTGTAGCGAGTAGACATACCAAATACATCACCAAAAAACTGCCATAATACAAATAGCACCACCAAGCTACCACTTACAATAATAATATTGCGATACCACACTAAATCTTTTTTCTGAATTATTCCTGCAACACAAAAAGCCAATACAAATTCATACCCATACAGTAAAAGTGTTAAATAGCTTTGGTTACCGCTCTTATTGTAAAAAGCCGAGAATATTCCTGTAACAATAAAAATACCGAGTACTACCCACGGTATCTGTAGCCAATCAAAACGACGCCGAAAAAGCATTGGTATATTTATAAAAACAAGTACTATGCCAATCACATGGCTAGGGCGTATAGACACACCATGCCAATATATCTGAGGCCAGATCTCAAAAGGCAATAGAAACAGTAGTGCGCTTAAGAGATAAAAATTAGCTCTCTCTACAAAGGATGTTATTTTTTCTGCCATCGCTTTGCGTACGGTCGGCGAATTGTGTGTAGAACAAATCGCGAAACCGGACTCCCCCAGCGTTTAAAATAAATGTCTTGGCTATGGTAGGCTATCAATTTCTTCTTTGCCATATCAACCTCACTTCCACCTTCTAGATGTATAATCTGTGCCTCTTTAATAAAACGAATTTTTTGCTTGTTAGCCCAAAATTTGCGACACAAATCAACGTCTTCGTAGTACAAAAAGTATTCAGACTCAAATCCACCAACTTCATTGAATACATTTTTACGTACCATCATCGCCGCTCCACTCACCCAATCAACGTTTCGACTTTGCATTGGTAAATAATCAGCATTCAGCCACTTCCAGTGCTTTGCTCGGTTCGGATTTTTTGCTACACGTTTATTTACAGGCTTTTCTAGAACCATTCTCCAAACTGCAGGCCAATACCCAAACTGATAGCGCTGGGGTATGTTTGACGCATCAAGAACAAGAGGCGCAACTACAGCATAATTTTTATGCGAATCTAAATAATCTATCAGTACTTCGATGTTATTGTTTGCATTGAGTAGTGTGTCGCTGTTTAAAAACCAAAGATATTCGCCTTTCGCCTGTTTGGCTGCTAAGTTATTTGCCCGACCAAAACCAAGGTTTTCCTTTGATTGGATTATTTGAACACCGGGAATAATTTTTTTAACAGTAGATTGATTAAATTTTTCTGAAGCATTATCTACTACTATTACTTCGTAATCTTTAATTTTTAGATGTTTTTTAACAGAACGCAGACAGTCTTCGAATAATTTTTGGGTATTAAAATTTATAACAATAATACTCAGCTTCATTGTCGACTCTTTAAGACTTTAAATGGATTTTCTCGGCTTATCATTGCTAAGAACTCATCGGCGGTAATTTTGTTTTTTGATTGAATTTCTCTTCTTGCTTTAAGAAGCTGGGGTGTATAAAAAAGTGCAGTAAAATGTGCACGCAATACTCGATATGGGTGGCCCTTTACCATTGAAATTAAACTTAAGCGCCAATTAGCATAAAGAAAACGCCAAAAGATTTTTCCTTGCACACCTTTAGGCAAATCTCGCCAAAATATATAAATGCTGTTACGAATTGCCATTTCTCTCCCAAAACCTGGAATTTTATTGCTTGTATGGCTTGTGGCATGTAAAACAATTGCGTTATGGCTTAACCATATAGATTTTTTTTGTAACTGCGCCCGTATACTTAAATCAACATCTTCGTAATAGGCAAAGAACGACTCTTCGAAATACCCAATCTCTGTAAATAAAGAACTTTTATACAGGCTGGCGCCACCACTGGCAGCAAAGATTGGCTCATCTTTTTCTGGCAATGCACTTACACCTAAATTTCTGTGTCTTGGATACGGAAACCCATACATTGTGTACACATCACCATCTGAATCAATCTTTTTACCTTCTTTATCCAGTATTACCGCAGAGGTAATATTGGCTTTGTTTTTTATTGCCGTATTTACAAGCTTTGCTAAACAATCTTTTTGAGCAACAGCATCGTTATTAAAGAGCCAAACATAATCAGACTGGGCAGCTTTAATACCCACATTTACTCCGCCGGCAAAACCGAGATTCTTCGGCTCAATAATGAGCTTAACATTTGGGTAGTTTTTGGTGATATATTCTGCCGAACCATCTGTGCTACCGTTTTCTACTACAATAATTTCGGTTGGCTTATATGTTTGATTTTGCAACGAATTAAGACATTTACCTATTACGTCTTTGCCGTTCCAATTAGGAATTACCACAGTTACCGTTGGTTGTTTCATATCTGATATTATATCAGTTATATCTGGAAATTACTTTTTCTTTTTCGTTAAGTTTCTTACTTCCCGCAAGGGTTTTGTTATTTTCCAGCTAGCTGAACTTCTAACATAATCTAAATCATTTTTGTGCCTCTTAAGTGCCTCTCTATGGCTAACTATTGCATCAGTATACTTATTTATAGATTGATTTTGGAAATATATAGTCTGAATATCACTAACTCGTATTTCTTGAATATCAATTGCAGAATATATGTCGTAAATACTCGGTTTTTTTGGAGTATGTCTAGTTTTCTTTAATTTATCAAACAATACCTGCATAGTTACGCTTAGCTTAAACTCTTCACCATGTTTTTTACGGATAGTGTTGATATCTTTTTGAGATTGCAAATGCTGATTTTTAATTTCTCTATAGATAACAGTGGCTGTTTTCTCTTTGAACCCTCTACCGGAAAAATTATATTTTTTTGCCATGGCAAAATTAGTTGAATTCAAAAATCCTGGCCCACCAAAGTGATCATAACAATATATTGGAGTATTCACTGCTATGCAATACTGCACTGTCTTGCCTATACTAATTACAACATCTGCGTTTATTAGTAAGTTAGGGTTAACAACTTTTTGTTTGTTTTTAATACCAACTATCTCGGTTTCTATACCTTCTTTACTTAAAAGATCTAAAGCTTTGATTACTTCAATCGGTGGATGATTAGATATTACCAACACTTTTTTTAATTGAGTAGAGTTATTCCTGGTTTGTTTATAGAAATAATCTGGTACAGGATTGGCAAAAACCATTTTCTTTTCTTTAGGTATATTTATTCTCTTAGATAGTTCTATTTCTGTTTCTTTACTATTGAATAGAACAATATCAGAAATCTCACTTTCTAGCTTGTGTAAAAAGGGCTGCTCTAAAACAAGGTAAGATGACATATGTTGCCATATTATTTTGCCGTTAAATTTTCCGTTATATACCCTCCACAAGAGTGATTCAGGAATAAGTGAGTGGTGAATTATAACGTACTCAAAATTTATTTTATCTATCTTTAAAGAAGATGTATTGGCTATACATATAGTTACACCTTTTCTTTTCTTTAGTAATTTTTCAACTTCACCACCCATAATTGCAACGTATAAATACACATTTGCCTTATTCTCAAGAAAGAAGTCAATTAGCTCGAGTGTAACCAGCTCTGAACCACCCAAATTTACCATATGATTCTGAGTAATTAATATATTCTTCTTACTCATTTTAGGAAGATTATTATACATTGTTAAATTAATCTTAATCGGTTTTACGCTTTGTCAATAATCCATTTATGATCTAGTAATACTACACCTTCAACTTTTGTATCTGCTTTCATTCTAAAAGTTGCAGCTTGTTGATGCTGTTCTAGTATTTCAATATTATCTTTACTAACTAAGGTCACATTTATATAATAATTTCCCCTTGCTAATTGAGGTTTGAATTTAAAGATTATTTTTCCGTTCTCTAAGTTAAATGGGTCAATATTAGCAGACCTGGTATTAGTACCAAAACAATAAATATTTTTCTCATTGAAGATTTGTATACCTATATTAAATTTCTTATTTTTTATAATCTTAGTATCTATTCTTAACTCAGCAAACTCATTAGGGAGAATATAATCTTCCTTTTTATTCTCCTGGAAAACTGCTATAGATTTAACGATATTATTTTTAGAAACGTTCTTACTAGTTGTAAGGTTTTCGAGTTGATATAGCTCGCTAATTTTTTCTGGTTTTCCTATTCCTGCAATCTCGCCTTTATCGATAAACAAGGCTCTATCGCAAAATTGCAATACCGATCCCATGTCATGAGTAACAAAACATACTGTAGTATCACTTTCTTTGATCTTCTGAAAATAATCAAAACATTTTTTTTGAAATGCTGCATCACCTACTGCAAGCACTTCATCGATGAGCAACACATCAGATTCTGCCCTTACCGCTATTGAGAATGCAAGCCTAACCTGCATACCCGAAGAATAATTCTTTAGTTTTTGATCCATAAACTCTCTTAGCTCAGCAAAATCAACAATTTCATCATAAAGTGACTCAATTTTTTTTCTAGACATACCAAGTATTATTCCACTAAGAAAAACATTTTCTCTTCCTGTAAGTTCTGGATTAAAACCAACACCCAATTCTAAAAATGGTGCAATTGTGCCATTAACAGATAATGATCCACTGGTTGGTTGATAAATATTTGCAATTATTTTCAACAAGGTACTTTTTCCGCACCCATTTTTACCAACAATTCCAAAAAATTCACCTCTTTTTATATCAAAATTGATATCTTTCAATATGGCATTTTTACTATAGCTTTTTTTAGAAAAGATGTTTACTGCCCTCGATTTCAAGGTGTCCTGCTTCTCATGTGGCACCTTAAATGTCTTGTTTAAATTTTTAACAGAAATAATTGCATCATTCATAACTATGCCTCCTCAGCAAAATTTCTTGCTGCTCTGTTAAAATAAAACATTCCAACCGCAAGTAAAACAAATGGAATTATATATGGGATGAAAATGTATGGAAAATGCAAAACATTCATTGGGATTACAGTTTCTTTCGTGACAAGTATATACCGTGAATCTTGTATGATTTGTGTTATGGGGCTAAGTAGAATAAATTTCTGGTATCTTACTGGAACAATTGTAAGCGGGTAAATAATGGCACTAGCATAAAAAAGTAGCTGCAGGATAACTTCCCATATATGACCGATGTCACGATACTTAACAAAAAATGCCGATATCAACAAAGAGATTCCAAGACACAAAATAAAGTATTCTATTAAAACAAAAATAAATAGAATATGCGTTAACTCAACAGGTATTCTTGCAAGTAACATAAATATAAATACTACAACTAAATTTAATGCTAATGTAATAGTCGCGCTTATGCTGGTAGAGAGCACAATTGTAATCCTGGGGAAATATACTTTTCTCATCATCTCCCCTTTATCTGCCACAGACCTCATTGCAGTATTGGTAAGATCTGTAAAATATGTCCACATAACAATACCTAATAGTAAATAAAGAGCGTAATGCTGTATACCCGAACCGATGCGTACAAATACAGTAAACACCAGATACAAAACTCCGAACATAGCTAATGGCTTTGCTAAAGACCATGCATAGCCAAGAAGAGAACCTTGATACTTAATCTTAAAATCAGTGACAGCAAGTTCTTTTACTAAATCGAATCTACTAATTTTTCTTTGAACTAAATGTTTTGTTATTCGCATAATTACTGATTAATCTTAACATTTTATCTTAACTTGTAAAAGAGTCATACGATTGCTACAATTGCCCTGATTAGAAAATAATACTGGCTAGGAGTAAAAAGATAGATAATATAAGCAAAAATAACATTCGACAGATAAAAGAACTTGAGAATGAACTTGAAGAAATAGAAGTTCAAAACTTAAAATTACAAGAAGATCTAAAAAAAGCCGAGAGAATGTTGAGCAATGTTCATGGATCAAAAGCATACGCAATTTATCACAAAGTTCAAACAGTCAGACATAAATTATCCTCTTCACCTGGTGGTTATTCAAGAAAAGTAGTTAAGAAGCTCTTAAGTGACCCTGCGTATTTATTTAGGAAGTTAAATAAAAATTCATCAAACGCTACTATTCTAATCGATCCAAAGGAACAGTATAAAGAGTGGATATTACGAAACGAGCCGCTAAAAAAAGACTTATTAGAGCAGCAAAGCTTATCAAAGGAATTTAAATACAGACCAATTATTAGCATTATTACTCCTGTCTTCAACCCTCCAAAGAAAGTATTAGTTGAACTTATTGAATCTGTTCTCAATCAATCTTATCCATTTTGGGAATTATGTCTTGGCGAATTTGGACAGAATAAAAAAACACAAAAATTAATATTGGAATATGCAAAGAAAGATAAAAGGATAAAGTATAATTTCTTCACAGAAAACAAAGGTATTGCCGAAAACTCAAATAATTGCCTAGAAATCGCTAATGGTGAATATATTGCTCTATTAGATCATGATGATACACTCTCCCCTGATGCTCTTTATGAAAATGCGTTGAAGCTAAATGAAAAAAAATACGATTTTATCTACTCCGATAAGGATAAAATTAATGAAGATGGAGATCGTTTTGATCCACTTTTCAAGCCCGAATGGTCACCACATTTGATGTATAGTGCAAATTACTTAACTCATCTAAATGTGATGAATAAAAAGCTCGTTGAAAAAGTTGGAAAATGGGACCCCTCTACTGACGGTGCTCAAGATTGGGATTTATTCTTTAAAGTTACCGAGAATACTGACAAAATTGCACATATACCTAAAATACTTTATCACTGGCGTGTCTCAGATACATCAACTGCAATGTCGATAGAAACAAAACCCTATGCTCTACAAGGGCAAATCAATTCTTTGGATTTTCATCTAAACAGAGTGGGTAAAAAAGGTTCTGCTTATCACACTAAAGACTTAATGCTGGCTGTCAGATGGGATATTGAAAAGATAACGAAGAATCTAGTGCTTATATTAATGAATGTATCAGATAATCTTGATGATATTAAACAAAATTTGTATTTTTTCCCAGACAGTACATCATTTAAATTCATCATTACAAATCGAGATAAATCCACCGAGACAAAAAATAAAGATGTATTTTATGTTGAAGAAAAAGATAAGTCTAACTTGGTTAAAAAGCTAGTTCAAAAAAGTAGTGCCGAGAATTTATTTATAATTGATTCAAGTTGCGAGAAATTCTCAGTCAATATGTATGAAGAAATGATAGGCTGGGTCAATCAGCCTGAAGTAGGGTATGTCGCTCCATTAGGTTTAACATCCAGGAAAAATCTTGTTGGATCAATGTCGGTCTTCGGCTTAGGGGGAATATCTGGTAGAGTTTTTAAAGGAGCAGGTATTGAGGTAAGTGATGGAATGTTTGGTTCTCCCCACTGGTACCGTGATGTAACAATGCTAAGCCCAGATATGCTTTGTATAAAACGTTCTAGATTTTTAAAGTTTTTCATCGATACCACGAATAATCTCGATGACAATTTAAGATTATCAATGATTGAATTATCGAAAGAAAAATATAATATTCTGGACACCCAAGCAATTGTAACTATTAATGTTCCTAAGCAAGATTTACCACCAAACAATATGCAGGTTTCAGCCTACCAAAAATATAAGAAATTGTGTAGTGAAGGTGACCCATATTACAACAAGAACTTAAGTCTAGAGTATTTATCCCCACATATGGATTTGTCAGATGGTGATGTAGGCCGCCTTCCTATAACTTCCAAAAAAATGTTAAGTAACTATTTCACTAAAGGTACACAGATAGTAGCTTCTACTGAAAAACTAAATGATATTAAATTTATTGAAAAATATGATTATTCAGGGAAAAAAGTCATTCAACATCCCACAAAAGAAATAAAGACTGTACAATGGTTTCTCTCTGGTTTTGATGCAGTATATGCCGGTCTAAACAATATCTTCACTTTTGCTTCTCATTTAGCAGATAATAATATTGAGAATATATTCTATATAGACACACAAGGCGACGTTGAGAAAGAAACTAAGTTAATTCAATCTTACTCTAATCTCTCTGGTGCTAAGATAGAAAAATACTATGAAGATAACAAACTTCCAGATTGTGATCTAGCAATTGCAACTCTATGGACTACAGCATATTATGTCGCCAAGCATAGTTCAGCAAAAAAGAAAGCATATTTTATTCAAGATGATGAAACTCTGTTTTATAAACCAGGGTCAGTAAGCGCACTTGTTGAAGCTAGCTATCAATTAGGTTTAATCGGAATAGCTAACACATCCGGATTAAAAATCATGTACGAAAAAAAATATTCAGGTAATGCTCTACTCTTAAGGTCGTCTTTAAATTTAGATAACTATACCAACACAAGACTAAATGCTTTACCTTCAATACCATACCAAGTATTTTTTTATGGTCGACCTGCTCATAATAGAAATGGCTTTGATTTAGGTGTTGCTGCTTTAAAAAAACTTAAGCAGAAGCTAGGTGAAGATGTAAATATTATAAGCGCTGGAGCAGATTGGGAACCATCAGAGTATGGTTTAAGTGGAGTTATTACGAACCTTGGTAAGATACCTATGAACAAACTACCGGATTTCTATAGTAGTCTAGACGCTGCACTATTTTTAATGTTTTCAAAACACCCTGGAGTTGTACCTTCTGAGTTGATGGTTTCTGGGTGTCCAGTAGTTGTTAATAAGAGTTCGGACGAAACATGGAAAGAGTTATATAAAAATGGTCTTACTGCTGTTGTTTGTTTACCAACTGTGACGAGTTTGTGTGAGGGTTTGCTCCAAGTATTAACTACTCAGAAATTACGAAACAAAATAATACCTGCTGCTAGAGAAGAGGCAGTAAACTATTACAGTTTATACGCAGAAGAGTGTCAGCAAGCAATTAAGAGTATTAATAAGCTATGAACACTTGCCCTCTTTGTACTAGTTCAAATAATTCAGTATTTTTAGATGTAAATAAATATTATTTATATCTAAGATGTAAAAAATGCTCAGGGATATTCAGCGTAAAGAAGGACAATGTAAATCCTAGGAAGAATAAGACATATCTAGATAACCCTGAGAAATACTTAAAAATCATAGACAGATACGGTCAAAGATGGCTTCTAGAAGAATTTGAGAAGATGTATTTTGGTATTTCAAATCAAGAAAGAGGCACTTTACTTGAGATCGGTGCTGGTGTGGGATATTTTACACTCTTAGCATTTGGGCGTGGATGGGATTCATATGGTATAGAAACAAGCGAGAAAGCCGCACAAATGGCAAAGGATATATTTAGAATGGACATAGAATATTCATACCTGGAAAACTACAAAACTGATAAGAAATATAACAGTGTAGTTATGATCGAAGTATTAGAGCATCTAGCAGATCCGATTAGCTCTATAGATAAAATTAAAATGTTATGTCCAAACGGGGTATTATTTGCAACCACACCAAACACCGAGAGCAAGCATTGGAAAACTTCTAAACAAAATATCTATGTTCCAGACGACCATGTCTTTTTATATAATAAAAAGACAATTAAGATGCTGGCAAAAATATGTAACTTGAAGGATATTCAAATTGAGAAATTTGGTGTGGGCAAAAAGAATGATTCAAATTTAATGTTTGCTGCCAGGTTTTAGTTTAGTATAAGTCTTTGAGATTTTTCTAATTGGTTTTGTAACTTTCCATGATCTTGATTGTTCATAGCCATGTATTTTATTCTCGAGACTATTGTTATTATTTTTTAGCTGTTCTATTTGTTTTTCCAACTCTCTCTTACTTAATTCTCGCGGTAATTTAGGAATGGAATCAAGAATTTTCTCTTTATTTGGATCAATCTTTTGAAGCTGAACGAAAAATTCGTATTCTGCATATCTGGTAGGTACATAATTAATTATTTTAAAAGGCATTAGATCAAAAATAACTAACTGTTTAAAGATTTCAAGAAAAGAATGTGGAGTAAATACAAAGCAATGACAATCTTGATAAATATTCTGGTCAATACTCTTTTTTGACATTTTAATCACTTCTTCTTGGGTGAATTTTTTTGGTGCATTTAGGAATAATTGACCGTCCCATATTTTCCTTGCATCAACCTCTACTGTGCTTAGACCATAATCAATTACCTGTTCAGCTGAGGGTATTTTTCTTTTTTCAAGATAACTACCTATAATCTGACCTGCAGTACTAACTGGCCTATTAATATCAAAAGTATATCTCTTGTCTGGTATAGCTAAACTTAGAATTCCATCTTTATCTAAGACGTTAGATATCTCATCTAGCCAGGAGATGATATCTGGCACGTGTTCAATAATATGTGAAGCGATAACGTAATTAAATTTCTTATTAAGGGTGGCTTTCTTAAGCGTATCAGATTTTTTTAAACTATAGTCCACATCAACAATCATTGATATAGGAAACTTCTTGTCATCCTTATATTTCTGCTTTAGCTCTAAAGTTGGCAGATGGTCAAGATAGTAAATGTCTGCTTCATCTTTTGTTAAAACAGGCCATGCTAATGGACCTAATTCCAGACCAGTAGCTTTGTTGTATTTTATTCCTTTTAAGAGGATTTCTTTCCTTGTTATATATCTCATCAATTAATACTAGCACCGTTTGGTATCATTTCAAGTGTAGTTCCGTACAGCTGAACTTTTGGTAAACTTGCATATTGAGACAGATACAACTGAGAGTTAAGAATCCATCGCTTAGTGCCATTCTCAATCAAGTAGATTTTACCGTCATATCCTTGGGCAATTGTCTGTAAATAAATAGTTAACGGGAATGAATCGAATACTGAGGCAGAAATAATCTCGTCTGTACTAGCATTAGAGCCATACGCTGTTTTTGTATTAGAATCTGGAAAACCAGCAGATGAGCCAAAATTAATCATTTTAGTACCACTCCCCGTTTTTTTAAAGAAAGTTGGTGCTAATTTTCCAGAGTCAGTAAAGCTATCGACAGTTGATTGTGCTAGTAGTGTGATAGGTATTTGTCGGCTAATAAAGCCGTAGTTTACTAACCGGGCAAAGCTATCAATATAGTATTTATTACCCTGGCTAAGTAGCCAAACTCTTGAATCCGCCTGATTACTTGATTGAACAAGGTATGAAGCTCGATTACTAGATAAAGGGAAATAGTTTACAGATAATGATGTTGTATTTCCAGAGTTAACTCCATATGCATCATCAAAACCACTTAAAGCGATGCGCTGCCCATTCTCCATGACGTAATTTATTCCACTGCTCTTCATAAATATCTTAACGCTGCCTTGTGTAGTAAAGCGATTAAGTGTAGCTGGCGCGATACTCACTGGATTACTAAAACCCCATTGGCTCAATAGATTATCTGGTACAGAGTAGTAATTACCATCATTTAATAAATATCTACCTAATCCAGTATCTACTTTAAAAGATACAGGAGCAGTTTGTGGATACTGATAAATTAAGGATTGTGAAAGTGATATCACTGATGCAGTTCTTGGATAACCCCAAGCATTGAGCGTATTTCCATCCGGAATATAACGAACATTCTCATTTTCATTAGTGTAAATATTAGAGGTGCCTTTTATTTGATAAAGTGTTGATGCATTTTGTCCATCTTGTAGCTGAGCAATACTTGCTTGGTCGTAAATATCAATTGTATTTGGGTCTGCCTTCCATGCGGATAAGGTTGAGCCGTCTGGAACCCAGTGTTTTTGCCCATCTAATATATAGGTTTTATCTGTAGGAGAAACAACTCTTACAACACTTGATGCATTCGAAGCGGGTACTAGTAAGTTTGCAAGGTTCGGACTAATGGTTAATAAGTTATTAGTGTAGCCCCATGTGTTTAAGATATTATTGTTAGGTATATATCTTTTCTTTCCACCATCTAATAAATACCACTTATTATCATCTGATGGCTTTAGGAAGTTTGAATAATTTATACTCGGTAAAAATCCAAGTGCAAGATTATTGATTTCGACGTAAGCAGGGTTTCCCCAGTTCGATGATTGTATAGTTGATAATGAGCCGATTTTACGATTTGTGTCTATAACATATTTTGATCCAGATGAGCTAATATATCTGGATAGATCGGTTCCAGTAGTTTTCGTGGCCAAATATTCTGGTGTTACTGTCGTCTCTTGTGATGGGATAAATCCCCACTGATATAATAGATCATCATTTGGAATCTTATTAACCTGGTTTCCATTCATAACATAATGAGACATATCATTTGTACTCTTCACAAATCTCCCTAGATAATTTTTTTCGGGTAAATTATTCAACACAACAGTTGCTGGTACCGCATCTACATCTTGCTGAGTGAAGCCCCAAAGCTGCAGGTGTTGCATTGTTGGGATATAATGCTTTTCACCATTTGAAACAAAGTAATAATACGGGCCAGATCTACCTACTTGTTTTAAATTTGGCAATGTTGCTAGAGAATCAAAATATGATTGAGGGACTTGAAGAACCGGATAACTATCTAATTTCCAGCTATAATAAGTTTCCGAAGTAGGAATCCACATTTTTGTTCCACCAATTTGTAAGAAATACCGAGAATCATTTGGCGCTTGTATTACTTGAGTAATATATTCAGATGAATAAGTAGAGCCAAACCAGTCAGTATAGTCTCTCCAAAAGTTTCTATTGCCGTATGCGCTGCATGAATCACCACTACCATATAGATTATTTAGGGCAGCTTGGTTTGGTTGGTATGGAGTGTAAGAATACAATGCAGCCGTACCCCTTGTTTGAATATAGACACTACTAGATCCACATGCTGAATTAGGGCTCCATTGTATATTTGCTTGGCCTGTTCGATATGGTACAAACCAGTTTGGATTATCATCAAAATAATTTCTAAAATGTCTCGCCCCTTGTCCAACTTGATTTGTAAATCCATAAAATGCTGGGTCACAACTACCACTGTCTGGGCAAGCAAAGCCCATAGCAGTTCGGTATTGCCACGCTTCTGGCCAAGTATCAGTAATTAATCCATTTTCTTTTTGCAATGTCACAATAATAACTTGTGGATTGATGTTATAATTTTGCGATTGTTCCCAAATTATCTGCGCTGAGCTCTTGCCATTTTCTACATAATCCTTTAAACACGTATAGCCAGCTCGGCAACTTGGTACCTTTGAATTTAAGAATAATTGTATGTCGGTAATCGACATACTATTCTTATTAGTGAAAACACCGTCATCAATGATTCTGCCAGCATTAAAAGATGATCCGTTTGCAGCACTTGCAGAGTTGGTTAATAAAAAAACAGAAAGGAGCGCAATCAAAACACCCATTACAAAAAATAATGTTTTTCTCCTACTCAACTGTAATAGTCTGATTAACATTTCCCTCTTTTCCATTACTTTCTGCTTTTATATTCATCTGCCATTGGCCTTTTTTTAATTCAGTTTTAGCGATAGAGAAACCATTGCAATAATAATAACTTGGTCCTTGCGCAATTGTGCCAGTTTTTGTCACAGTAATTGAGTCTTTTGTTAAAGTTAGAACACATTTCCCATTAGAAGCCCCATTTACTAAAGCTCTGATATTAAGCAAGGTGTCAGTTTGCGAAACTTGAGTTATCGATAATGAAATACTGCTACTTTGACTTGGCTGAGCAGGTGATGCTGAACTATTGTTGCTAGAACTCTTGTTTTGAATTGATGTACCATCGGGTAATTGTTTCTGATCGGTATTAGATGTAGTGTTTTTCTGACTGTATTTTTTTACTACCAAAAAAGTAGCTACAGACAAGATAATAAGTATGACTACAAGAGTCATGATAGTTATAGTTTTTTTTTGTGTTTTTTTATTCATATTTGTGCCCCTATTCACTAATTATTATACAACTTTCAGAATAAAAATTAAAGGGCCCAATTCTAGTATTTTGGGTATAGTGTATAATCTTGATGTGCACAAGAAACAAATATTTTCGTTTAATTACTATCTTCAGTCACCATGGCTAGTTTTTATATCACTATCTTTGATTTTTGGTATATTAATGTTGATTTTTCTCCCACCCTTTGCTGCACCAGATGAACCAGCTCATTTTTATAGAGCATATCAGATTAGCAAACTAAACTTAACAAGTCACACTACAAATGAAGGTGCATTAGGTGGTATCGTACTAAAGATTCCGCCAAATAAACTCTTTTCAAATTGGAAGTTAACCAATGATGAGTTTGTGTCTTTTCCTAATACAGCAGTTTATAGCCCGGCAGGGTACCTACCTCAGTCGACAGGAATTGGTTTAGCCAGAACTGCAAAACTACCGGTTGGCTATATGGTTTTACTCGGTAGATTCTTTAATTTGCTAACATATATACTATTAGTATTTATAGCTATTCGATTAGTACCATTTGGAAAATGGGTATATTGCGTAATTGGTTTGTTTCCAGTAGCAATACAGCAGGCAGCTTCTCTATCGATCGATGGCATTACAATTGGGCTTTGCTTTATTCTTATAGCCTTACTGCAAAAACTGTTTTATCAAAAGAACAAAATTACCAACCAAGAGATTGCCTGGCTATTGTTATTAGCTTCTGGTATAGCCCTAACTAAACCAAATGGTCTAGTATTGCTCATTCCGCTCATATTCCTACCAAAATCTCTATTTATTAATATAAAACAAAAAATATCTATCATTGGAGGCGCAATTCTCGCAGCTGTTACTTCATATTTTATGTGGAGTGAAGTTATTAAGCTGAAACACTATAATACCAACTCTTCGCAAACTATTGGGTTATTAAATGTTAACCCTTCGGATCAGTTAAGTTTTATTTTAAAATCACCAATAGTATTTTTTAAGGTATTATTTAAATCCTTTATCTTCCAGGGAACTGGTGGTGATGCTAAACCAGATTTTTACCTAACCTCGATGTACGGCTATTTCTCTAACTTCTTATATAAGTTACCCTTATCTTTACTAATAATGGGCTATGTTCTGCTCTTCATAGTACTAATAACTAAAGAAAAAGATGAAAAAATAAATACATCCTATCTACTTAGCCAGACAAGTACTTTCTTATTGGCTATACTAGGGGTAGCCGTTGCACTATACCTTGTATGGACACCTGTTGGTGCACCTCAAATAGAAGGTATACAGGGTCGGTATTTTATTCCTTTCTTACCATTACTAATTCCATTAGGTATATATGCAAAAAGGTGGATAAATATATCCACAAAAAGCCCTTTAGTACTGGGTTGTATTGTAACTTTCATTGCTTCTTGTAATCTTTTGGCAATGATTATACTTACTTCTCGTTGGTTTCATTAATCTTTATTCTTGGTATTTCTTAGTGCAATTTCTTGGTTTAGTCTAGAAAGCTTATTCTGTAAATCTTCGATTTTATATGATTGTCGAAAGACTACGTAGATTAGAAAAATAATGGCAGTAATCTGCAGGGTGTCATACAGACTCAGTGGAGTGCTAGATATAAGATTGCTTTGTTCTAAATAATTAAAGATTTGTTGGTTAAATAAAATTCCTAAAGTTAATATAGACCAAAATATTAGTAATATGATCAGCCCGCGTGTGCTAATCTTTTTACGTTTGTAGTTATCATAAATACGTAATAAAAATAATAATAAAATTGGGAGACATAAGATAATAAGAATGTTGTATTTTGTAAGCCACATATTATACCTCTCTTAGTTTCTGACGAATTAGGTTCTTAATTATTCGTAACGCATTAATATTACTCTGCCCTTTAGCCTTAGAATAGTCTGTATAAATTGCTTGGATAGGTATTTCTGTTATTTTAAGATTTTGCTGCTTAGCGCGCCAAACAATTTCAGAACAAAACTCAAAACCATTGCTTCGGATTTCAATTTTTTCTATAGCTTTTTTAGAAAAGGCTTTTAGCCCAGACTGGGAATCTGTAACACTCACCCCAAGAATAACTCGGGTAGCAAAATTTAAAACCTTATTGCCGAATACTCTAATAACCGGCATACCTTCTGTATTAAGAAGCCTACTCCCAATTACAAGATCGTAGTCATCATTAACTAGTTTATTAATAACGTTGATTAAGTCTTTAGGAGAGTGCTGGCCGTCAGCATCGATAGTTACCGCAAAATCATACCCCTCTCGCTTAGCGTATGTTAGGCCGGTACGTGTGGCGGCGCCACTACCCATATTTACATAATGACTGAGTGTTAAAACAACATCACCAATAACCTTCTCTGTATCGTCTGAGGATCCATCGTTCACAATTACTATATCTAAATCAACATTTTTTAATTTTTTCGATTCTTGGCTAATTCTTGTATATACATCTTTTATAACCTCGGCTTCGTTGTAAGCAGGAACAATAATTAAGCCTGTTATAGTTCTCATTTTTGTACTACCAAAGCAAGTCCCACTAGTATTACAACAAGGCCTATAATGTTTATTATTGTAATTTTTTCGTGAAAAATATAGTAAGAAATCATTGTAGAGAAAACTAATGCAAGTCCAGTTATACTAAGTTGCACAACAAAAAATTTGAATTTAGTAAATAAGAACAAGTAAACGGCGGTAGTTAAGACATATAAAATACCACCAAGCCAAATCTTTGGGTTAGTGATAGTATGAACAACAATTGTCCCAAACGACCCCTCTAATAACTTATCGCTAACTACCGCATGCCTCCACAAAGCTTGCGCGGAGATAAGCAGAATCGCCACTAAGGGTATTAATAAGATTAACAAATTACCTGTCATAATGTATAGATTATATCATTTTCAGGTTAAAATGAGAGAGAAATGAATAAAAAATTATCAATCGGTATTGTAATAGTTGTACATAATACTCCTGGGCGGCTAAAGAAGTTACTGACCTCTTTGAAGGGCCAAATAAAGGATAGTGATTATATTGTAGTTGTAGATAATCACCCTGAACATACTTCTGTTAAGATTGCTAATGATTTTAAAGAAGTTAAAAAAGTTATACTCTCTAAAAATAACGGCTTTGCAGTCGGTTGTAACAGTGGTGTAGAAACATTGCCAAAAAATATAGATACAGTGTTCTTTATAAATCCAGATACAACGCTTAGCCCAGACGCATTGAATCGTCTAAGGACAAATATACCAAACGTATGGTCTGCTTGGATGGGTCTGCTTGTTAAAAAAGATGGTTTAGTTAACAGCGCTGGTAATGTTGTCCATATATCTGGTCTATCTTGGTGTAGTGGATTCAACAAAGAACCAAGTGAATATACCGAGAATATAGAAGTTAATATCCTCTCCGGTGCCTGCCTAATGATACGTAAAAGTGAATTAGATAAAATTGGTGACATGCCTGAGGGATATTTTCTCTACTATGAAGACACTGAACTTTCAACTCGACTATTGTTAGAAAATAAACAGATGGGCTTAATACATAATGCATTAATTTATCATGACTATGACTTTGGTAAATCGAAAACTAAGTGGTTTTATATAGAACGAAATAGATATATGTATATACTACAAAATTGGCCCTTTGCAGTAATTATTCTTTTATTACCATACTTACTTATAGTCGATCTGGGTTTGTTTATTATAAGTATTTTAGAAAGGAGATTTGTTTTAAAAGTTAAGTCTCTTGGGTCATTTTTAGTTACTATTCCAAACGTTTTAAAAAAACGTAAAGTTATTATCAATACCAAGAAAATCTCTTCTTATAGTTTTCTAAATAATTTAGCGACAAAAATAGATACAGAACAACTGGGTAACCCAAAAAAATTTACTATTATTAATGTGATATCTAGTTTTTATAAAAAAATATGCCTTTTAGTTTTATTACCTTTTAAGTAAATAGTCTATAATTGAACGAATGAAAAAAGACACATCACAACAAACTTATACTACAAGACTTCAAACACTCCAGGGTAAAAAATGGAAAGAGAAACTCGATGTTCAGCGGCCATATCGATGGAATATTCGTAGACTAAAACTTGGCAAAACTCTAGATATTGGCTGTGGAATCGGCAGAAACCTTGAAAATTTAAACAAAAAGAGTGTTGGTCTCGATCACAATCTTCATTCTGTTGAGGTTTCGAAATCAAAAGGCCTCATAGCTTTTACACCTAATCAATTTAAGAGTAGCAAATACAATAAAAAGGGGTCTTTTGATTCAATTTTGATGGCTCATGTTATCGAACATTTAAATCCTGCTGAGGCAAAAAAAATTATCAGTCAATATCTGCCATACCTCAAAAAGAGTGGCTGTATAGTAATAATTTGTCCACAAGAAAAAGGTTTTAGTTCTGACGAAACCCACGTTACCTATTTTGATTCAATAAAAATATCGAAACTATTAGAACAACTGGGATTAACGATTACAAAAACTTATTCATTTCCTTTCGTAAAACATATTGGCAAGGTTTTCACTTATAACGAAACTATTGTTATTGCAAAATACTAGCTTAAAATACCGAGTAAGTACTTACCATACCCACTTTTTACCAGTGGTTCTGCAAGCTTAATAAGTTGTTTTTTATCAATAAAACCTTGCTTATACGCCACTTCTTCAATACAGCCAATCTTGTAGCCAGTTCTTTTTTCGATAACATGAATATATTCTGCGGCATCCATCATAGAAGCAAACGTTCCGGTATCAAGCCAGGCTGAACCTGGCTCCATTATTTGCACAGTAAGACCACCTCGTTTAAGATATTCTTCGTTTACGGTGGTAATTTCTAACTCACCCCTATCGCTCGGTTTAATATTTTTTGAAATCTCTATAACACTATTGTCGTAAAAATATAAACCAACAACTGCATAATTACTTTTTGGTTCTGTTGGCTTTTCTTCTATTGATAATGCTTTGTTATCTTTATCAAATTCAACCACTCCATACCTTTCTGGGTCTGATACCTGATAAGCAAAGATAATACCGCCTTCTGGGTTACTACATTGTTGTAAACTATGGCCAAATTCTTGACCATGAAAAATATTATCGCCCAAAATAAGCGCTACTTTATCATCACCAATAAATTTTTCGCCAATAATAAATGCCTGTGCAAGTCCTTCTGGTTTAGGTTGAACCGCATATTCTAGTTTGATTCCTAAATCACTCCCATCACCAAGCAGGCGTTTGAACTGATCACTATCATGTGGGGTAGTGATGATAAGAATTTCGTTAATACCCGCCATCATCAGAGTACTGAGTGGATAATAAATCATTGGCTTATCATAAATAGGCATTAGTTGCTTACTAATTCCTTTGGTTATTGGATATAACCGACTACCACTTCCACCTGCTAATATAATTCCCTTCAAACAATTCTCCCCTTTAACTATTTGATTATACCAGATAGAAAATACCTCTACACTAGGTAGAGGTATGAGATTGAATATAATCACTGAGTGCGGCGTACCACCCACGAATATAAAAACTTCTTTTGTCTGAATTTTTATCAACAATAACACTCTTTGAGTAGTCTAGAACTGAGTAGCGTGGTCTTGGTGCGATAATCTGAGAATTGAGTTTAGTATATTCTTCGGTATTTATGGGTACTACACGACAATTCCTATGAGCAAGTTCAAAGATCATCTGGGCAAAATTAGCCCAAGTAATTCCTTCACCGCCATTACAGAAATGGTGTATTCCAGGTTTCGGTGAGAAGGTAATAATAAACTCACAAAACTGAGCCAGATCTCTCGCATTTGTTGGCAAGCCGTATTGATCGTTTACTACCATTACTTCATTTCTGTTATTACTTAATGTAAGCATAGTGTTCACAAAATTTTGACCATCACCATACAGCCATGAAGTACGGATAATGTAGTGATTAGAACAAGACTGAACAGCTCGCTCTCCAAGTACCTTAGATTTGCCATATAGAGTGAGTGGGTTTGTCTGAGTATTAGTTGAATATGGTGTATCTGCATAGCCGTCAAATACATAATCCGAACTAATGTGTATTAAGTATGCTCCTACCTGATTACAAAGCTCTGCAATATGTTCCACTGCGATAGAATTGATAGCATAGGCTAGATCTGGCTGAACCTCAGCTACATCGACCTTCGTGAACGCTGTAGCGTTAATTACCCAACGAACGTCAGAATTGACACTAAATACCTTTTGTAATGAAGCTTTTTGGCTTACATCACATGTAGAATGATTGTAAAACTTTGCCTGCGGTATTACATCTTGCAAAGCACGTCCGAGCTGTCCGTTTGCACCCAATACAATTATCTCTGCCATGTACACCTACCCCAATCAAAATCCTTAAGAGGTAGTGCATTCTTGTCTCGCTCTGAAACAATTGGATTGTTTATTGGCCAATCAATATCAATATCAGGATCATCATAGGCAATTTCGGCTTCTGTACCCGGATCATATAGACTACCAACGATGTAGTTATACGAAGCTGTTTCTGAAACTACTACAAAGCCGTTACCAAAACCAATTGGTAAATACAGCTGGTAACCATTTCTTTCGGTAAGTGCCACCCCAGCATACATCCCAAAAGTGGGCGAATGCAGACGAAGATCAACTGCAACATTAAACACTTCTCCATGTGCACAACTCACCAGCTTGGGTTGACCAGGGCTTACTTGAAAATGAATTGCTCGCAACACGCCACGGCTTGAGCGGGAACGATTCATCTGAACCTCATCGATATTTATACCTACTTCTCGATATACTTCACGTCGATAGGTTTCTAAGAAGTAACCTCTATCATCACCAAAGATTTGTGGTTTTACCAAAAGTGCGCCATTCAGACCTAGGTCTTCAACTTCCATTTTTCACTCCTGTCGTGGAAAGGTACAACAGATGTAGTATAACGAATACTAGATTTATTTCAACACTATATTACTATTGCCCTTGGGCGGAATATTTAGCTTCAACTTGGTCTTTTTGAGGCTTCCACCAATCTTGATTTTGTTGATACCATTCAATCGTCTGTGCTAATCCGTCTTCGAATGTAGTATATTTTGGCTGCCAACCTAATTCTGTGCGCAATTTAGTTGAATCAATGGCATAGCGCATATCATGCCCGGGTCGGTCTTTTACATGTTCGTAATCCGTGGTTTTTTTACCCATGAGTTTTAGAATAGTTTCCACTACTTCTTTGTTGTTTTTTTCGCCGTCTGCACCGATAAGATAGGTTTCGCCTAATTTACCTTTTTCTAAAATGAGTGCAACCGCTGCATTATGATCATCTACATGAATCCAGTCGCGTACTTGTTCTCCACTTCCGTATAGTTTTGGTTTAATTCCAGAAATAATATTAGTTATTTGGCGTGGGATAAATTTCTCAATATGTTGATACGGGCCATAGTTATTACTGCAGTTACTTATCGTTGCCTTCACTCCAAAACTTCGTATCCATGCCCGAACTAGTAAGTCTGAGCTCGCCTTTGTAGAAGAATACGGGCTTGAAGGATTGTAAGGCGTGTTTTCGGTAAACCGAGCAGGGTCATCTAATGAAAGGTCTCCAAAAACTTCATCAGTACTAATATGGTGCAGGCGTTTATTGTGTTTTCGTACACCTTCGAGAATACTGTACGTTCCTAAAATATTGCTTTGCACGAATGGCCATGGATTGTTTAAGGAATTATCGTTATGAGATTCGGCAGCAAAATGTACTATGGCATCATTTTTTGCTACTAATCCATCCATTAATTCGATATTCGCTATGTCTCCTTTAATAAAGGTGATCTTGTCTTGTATATCAGACAAATTCTGCTCGTCACCAGCATAATTACAACTATCAATAATGGTTAATTTGTACTGAGGTGAATGTCTACTAAGATAGTGGGCAAAATTTGTACCAATAAAACCAGCCCCGCCTGTGATGAGTATGTTCTTCATACTTAGAGTATATCAAGATTTTATTATCTGGTGTAATTGGTATTCTTATGCTTGGTGGAAGATTAGAAGTAGTATATAATTAAGACATCAAAAAGGCAAACTGACAATGCAAAAACTACAACAACTATCTTGGGTAAAAAAGACATTCATTATACTGGGTGCAGTACTTGTATTATTTGTATTGCTTATTATTGGGCTGCGTCTCGCCTACTTTGGGCGTATCTTTCCGGGCGTTAGTGTAAACGGCGTTTACCTTGGCGGGTTAACAACTGCTGAAGCTCAGAAAATTCTTCAGAAACAAACCGAAGAATACGCACAAAAACCACAGAGCATTACATTTGCCAGCCAAACAGTTACTATTTCACCTAGTGAGCTTGGTGCTAATTATAATAACGCTCAAGCAGCTAACCAAGCGTTGAATGCAGGGCGCGGTGGCAATATTGTGCAGAATTTAGCAAATCAAGTTTCTGCATTTATTGGTGCACAAAATCCAACCACAACCCTTACCTTTGATCCAGATAAAGTTAGTGCTTTTCTGGTAACTCAAAATCAATCAGTAAGTCAGCCAGTACAAAATTCTAGCATTACCTTTACTGATGGAAAGGTAAATATTGCAGAAAGTACTCCTGGCAACCGTCTAAATCTTTATAATGCACAGCTTTGGCTAGCTCAATATTTTGGCGAACAAACTACAAAACCTGGTATAGCACCAATTTTTCAAGTTCAACCAACAATTAGTAGTACGCAACTGAGTACCTACACAAATCTTTGGCAAAAGATAAGTACACAACCAATTACTCTTACATACGGTACAAGTTCTTGGAATATTGATTCGAATACTGTAGCAAATTGGCTTGCTGCTAGTCCAACTGATTTGCCAGTAAAAAAAGATATGTTAAGTAGTTACTATGCTCCTGCATCTGAAAAAACAAATACCTATTTCGATAGCCAGAAAATTGCCACTTGGGTGAAAGATTTAGCGGGTAAAATTAATACTACTCCTCAAGATGCCGAACTTACTATTGTTGATGGAAGAGCTACTGTTTTTGCGCAAAGCCGAAACGGGTTAAGTTTAGATGAGGTAAGTACAATTAAAACCATAAATGACTTTTTAAATGGTAGTAGCGCCTCTAATGCTATTGCATTAAATGTTAAAACTATTCCAGCTGCCGTAAGTAATGAAAATATTGATAACCTCGGTATTAAAGAACTAATCTCTGAAGGAGTAACCTATTTTCCTGGTTCTCCAGCTAACCGGCTTCAAAATGTACGCACAGGGGCGAAAAAATTTAATGGTATTTTACTTAAACCTGGACAAGTATTTAGTTTTGGTGAGTACCTTGGCGAAGTAAGTGCAGCTACAGGATATGCGCCAGGATTAATTATCCTTGGTGATCACGAAGAAAAAGCCTATGGTGGCGGTTTATGCCAGGTATCTTCTACCGCTTTTCGAGCTGCTCTCCTTGCGGGTCTACCAATCTTGCAACGCACTAACCATGCCTTTGCGATAAGCTATTACACTGCTCCTTACGGTGTGCCAGGCGTAGATGCTACTATCTATTACCCTCAAGTGGATATGAAATTCTTAAATGATACTGGCCATTACATTCTCATACAAACACAAATGTCAGGAACAACCCTAAAGTTTGATTTTTATGGAACAAAAACAAAGTCTGGCGTTATTCGTGGACCTGAATTTGTGTCTGGCAACTCAGACCCAACCATTCCATCTCAAACAGTGTTTTATCGTGATGTACTCAACTTAAATGGCGGTGTTACCAAAACTGACACCTTTAATACTTATTACAAAAGCTCGCTTGATTTTCCTATTACTGATTAATTATTTACCAATACAAAAATTACTAAATACTTCACTAATCATCTCAGTAGAAGTTTGCTTTCCGCTTAACTTATTGAATATTTCTACTAAACTTTGTAGTTCAACTAAAACAATATCATCACTGACGTTATTCTGAAGTAATGTATTAAGTATGGTTAGTTGTTTTTTAGCATCTCGAAATAACTGTAACTGTCTATTCGTAAGTAGTGTTACACTATCTAGTCGAATATCTTGGGTAAAAACTTGGAGTGAATCGGTAACTGATTTAATGAGATTTTTATCTTTTGCATTAATTGATAAAGTCGAAAATTTTGTAAAGAATTTTTTAGGTGATTGTAGAGATGTGTCTGATTTACTAAATACAACGAGTGTTTTTTCTGGATTAAGAAGTGTGGTGAGTCCATTATCGCTGAGATATTTCTCTGTATCTAGTTGTTTTCCAGGTTCAATAAGTAATAATATAATGTCACTATGGGTGATTTCTTGTTTGGTTCTTTCAATACCAAGTTTTTCTACCCTATCTTTAGAATTATGTAGCCCTGCAGTATCAGTTAGAACAAAGTTTATACCGTTTACTGTAATAGATTCTGTTAATACATCACGAGTAGTTCCTGCAATGTCTGTAACAAGTGCTCTATCATAACCAAGTAAACTGTTGAGTAGTGTACTTTTTCCAGCGTTTGGTAGACCAACCAATGCAACCTTAAAGCCCTCTCGAATAATATTTTGATGACGGGCATTTTGTAAGATTAGGGTAATTTCATCTTGTGTGGTAAGAATAATTTTTTTAGCATCAACTGAGGAAATAGATGGTATATCTTCTTCAGAAAAATCTAGATTGGCAATATAATATGCACTTAGGGAAATTATTTGAGATTTTAATGTTTCAATTTGTTTCGACAGCGCGCCATTAAGTAATTGGGTAGCCTGTTTGGCTGATCGTTTATTCTGTGCGCTGATAAGCTCCGCTACAGCTTCCGCCTGAATAAGATCAATCTTTCCATTCAAAAATGCTCGTTGGGTAAATTCGCCTGGTTGGGCTTGTCGAGTATTTGGCTGATTAACAATATATGAAAGAACTAAATTAATAATAGCGGGTGAGCCATGTAGATGTAATTCAACAATATCTTCTCCGGTATAACTATTTGGGCTTGGCATATATACTGCCATTGCTTGGTCTATTTTTTTATTGTCTATCTGAATCCAGCCAAGCTGTAATTCACGTGGCTTGAGTGATCGATTTTTTGCTGGTATAAAGACTTCTTTTACTATACTTTTTGCTAATTCACCAGAAATTCGAATAATAGCAAGAGCTCCTAATCCAGTGGGGGTTGCTAGAGCAGCTATTGTATCTTTTGTCGATTCCATTTTGTTAGCCATATTACTAATTGAAATTTAAGCTTTTTTTACAACAATAGAACGATTCGGCTCTTGGCCTTCACTCTCAGTAATAACTTCAGAATTTTCTGAGAGATATGTGTGTATTGCTCGTCGTTCAAATGAATTCATTGCGGGTAAACGTTTTGGTCTACCACTCTGAGTAACTTCTTTTGCAATACTTTCAGCAATTGCACTAAGTTTTTTTATGCGTTCTTTTTTATATCCAGCAACGTCAATAATACACCACTCTGAATCAGGATTTTGACGCTTCATAATACTATTTACTAAGTGCTGTAACGAGCGAAGATTATCACCCTTTTTACCAATTAGTAATGCGTGGTCTGGGCTCTCAATATCTATCTCGTTCTCTTCAGTTATATTTACCGTGTAGCTAATACCAATTTTATCAAGAATATCGCTAACAATTTCTTTTGCCGCTTCTCTACTTTCCACGACGTTTTCCGATACTCTTAGTATCTTTCTTTTTTGGTTGAGCGATTTTCTTTACTACAGTTACTTCTTCCATTTCTTCTACTTCTTCACTCATTACAATTTTTTGTTGTAAGATCGAGACTAGGTTTGCAGTTAGCCAGTAAAGTGGGAGTGCGGCTGGTAATTTCCAAGCAATAAATACCGTAACAAGTGGAAAAATATAGTTCATCATCTTTGTTGCTGCAGCACTCGGGTCAGATTTATCAGTTTGTTTTGGTGCGATCATTTGTACTTGAATAAATTGAGTTATTCCAGCGAGTATTGCTAATGGAATACTTGGATTAGTCATTGAAACAATCCCAAATAAGGTAGGATGGAAGCTCGAAGGATCTTGAATAATAGATTGTACCGCTGGAAGATGTTGAATTGGTAGATAAAGCAGGTTAGCTAATTCTGCAGTGTTATGAGTTGCGGCTTGAAAAACAAAATACAGTGCTATAAGAAATGGAAACTGCAAAAGTACTGGTAAGCATGCTGAGAACGGTGATATTTCTTTTTCTTTATATAATTCCATAAGCATTTGAGACTCTAATGCCTTATCTCCATTTGCTTTCTTTTTCAGTTTAGCAATTTCTGGCTGCAACGACTGCATCTTTTTTTGGCTTCTAAGTTGCTTTGAAGTAAGTGGCCAAAGCGCAAAACGAATAATTAAGGTAAGAATAATAACACTTATACCAAAATCGTGCCCTGGAATTAATCCATAAATAAGAAAGAGTAAGTTTAGTAGTGGCTGAAGAAAAACTACCTGTAATAAATGAAAAATTGGGCTCATTGGGTCTCCTTAGGTAAATAACTCATATCAACGCGTGGCTGAACAAATGGATTACAACTGAGAATACGTTTTGTACTTAAGCCAAATGCCCTGATAATTGGTTGATGAATAAAAGCTTGTTTTGTATATTCACTACAAGTTGGGTAATGACGACAAAATCCATATGGATAGCGCGATTTAAACAGCCCATGGTCTGGTGATAGGGTTTTTTGATATAGATTTATTGAGGTAATAATAATTGGTTTCATTCGTTTTTAAATACTTTACTTGTTTGAAGGCTTTGTATAATGACTTTCTCTAGTTCTGAATGACTTAGTTCAGAAAGATCGGTGTATACATTTACTATAACGAAAAAACCAGGTATCGCCAATGAGATATTTCTTCGAATTATCTCTCGAATGCGTCGGCGAGCTCTGTTTCTTGTGACTGCTTTTTTGCTCACCTTTTTTGATACCACAATACCAAGCTTAATTATTGGACTCTTTACTTGAAGTGTCTTAATAGTAAAGTAAGGTGTACGTACACTTTTACCAAGCCGATAGGTTTTAGAAAATTCTACCTTTTTTCGGAGTGGTTCCATAAATAAACTAGGCTGAAATCTTTTTTCGGCCTTTTAATTTACGTCTTTTTAAGACTGCACGTCCTTGTCGAGTACTCATTCGAGCAAAGAAGCCATGTACACGAGCTCGGTAACGTTTTTTAGGTTGGTAGGTTTTTTTACTCATAGGTCTTATATATACTACAGATTTTTATTCCATTAGTCAATCTAATTAAGGTATTTTTCCACAACCTCTTGGTTAGAAACAGATTTCTGGTTTTTGTTTGGTTGTGGAAAACTTTTTTAGCGATTATTATAGTAGTAAAGAAGGGGTGAGAAGATACGTGGAGAACTCAGAAACAAAACTATGGGAATTAGTTCGTGGTAACTTACAGTTATCACTCTCTTCAGCTAATTTCTCTACATGGATCGCAACAACTCAAGCAGAGTCGATTACTAATTCATCGGCACACATTCGTGTACCAAACTATATGACGAAGCATTATCTAGAAACTAAGTTTTATCAAGATATTCTTGATGCATTTTCTCAGATAGATCATCCAATAGAAAAGGTGGTATTTAGTATTGGTAAAGTTGATAAATCAGCTATTAGTCGTCCAAATACAACCTCTACAAAACCTGTAGAACAAAAACCTTCTGAAGAGCCAATAAAAACTACTACTCTAAATACACCTTTTCAAAGTAAATATAATTTTTCTAATTTTATTGTGGGTTCTGGTAATCGCCTCGCTTTCTCAGCAGCCCAGCTTGTAGTAGAAAAGCCAGGTTCTGCGTATAATCCCCTCTTTTTATATGGACCAGCGGGAGTGGGCAAAACTCATTTAATGTGGGCGATAAATACCGAAATTCATAAACTTAACCCAGATGCACGTATTGTATATGTCACTAGTGAACAAATTATTAGTGAATTTGTGCAAGCAATCCGTAAAGGGGAGAAATTTACCAACAAATACCGTGAAGTAGATGTTTTACTAGTAGATGATATGCAATTTATTGCAGGTGCTGAAAAAACTCAAGAAGAGTTTTTTCATACATTTAATACTCTCCATCAAAACAATCGTCAAATTGTTTTATGTTCTGATAGACCACCAAAAGAAATACCGACACTTGAAGCACGTTTACGTTCTCGGTTTGAATGGGGAATGGTAGCAGATATCCAACCTCCTGACTTAGAAACTCGCATAGCGATTGTTATGCAGAAGGCTCAAGATAAAGGTGTTAACCTAGATGAATCTGTAGCAGACCTAATTGCTCGCTCGGCTGAAATGAATATTCGTGAGTTAGAAGGAGCGCTTACAAAAGTACTGGGTTATTGTTTAGCACATAATACTGAATTAACCTTTGAAGTAGCTGAGATGGCCCTCGGAGATCAAAGTAAGCAGAAAAAACGTGTAGAAGTAAAAGATATACTCCAAAAAACAGCCAGTTATTATAATATTTCCTATGACGAGATAATGGGCACCCGTAGAAATAAAGAAATTGTACTACCCCGACAGATTGCAATGTATTTTATGCGTACCGAACTTCACCTTAGTTTCCCTATTATTGCGGCGAAACTCGGTGGGAGAGACCATACAACAATTATGCATGGAGTAAAGAAATTAGAAAAAAACATTCCCAATGATAGTAATTTAGCTTCAGATATAACAAAGCTTAAAGCAGAAATATTCTAACTGTGGAAAAGTATGTGTATAAGTTGTGGGAATTGTGTGTAAGTCTTGTGTATGGTGTGTGTAGAAAACGAGCAGTTACCCACAAACAGATACGGTTAGTAATTATGGCTATGTATAACTCAGTACTTACACACGTTCTATACTCAGGAAATACACATTTTAACCACAGTATAAGAATAGCCTTTTTAACTATCACAAAAGCTAAAAATAACATTTTCCACAATTTCCACAGGACCTATTACTACTATCATTTATTTAATCTAGTACAATATTAGTTATGAAGGTTTCTTTATTACAACAAAATATTGATACAGGATTATCTATTACTTCTCGAATAGTACAACCTACTAATAGCCTCCCTATTCTTGGTAATATCCTTGTTTTAGTAGAAAAGGGTTCAATTGAACTTCAAGCTACTAATCTCGAGCTCTCTATTCGGTATAATATGCCTGCTAAAGTAGAAGTAGAAGGTAGCTGTTCTCTTCCCGCTCGCCTTTTCTTTGATATTGTCCATTCATTAAATGACGATAAGATTCAACTTACTTCAAATAAAGATAATATTATCTTGAGAACAGATGGTTTTGAAGCTGAAATGAATGGGTTAAATGCGACTGACTTTCCACAAATACCAGAAATTACTACAAAAAATACTATTACCCTCCCATATGAAGTATTTATGAGTTCAGTTGAAGAAATTTTACCAGCCGTTAGTATTGATGAATCTCGCCCAATTTTAGCTGGAGTACTTATTAATATTACTAAGAAAGAACTTCTTTTGGCTGGTACAGATAGTTACCGACTCGCCCAAAATAAGTTAATGATTGATTCGGATAAAGAAATTTCAGTTATTGTTCCTGCTTCTACTCTCTCTGAAGTATTGCGTGTTGCTTCTATTCTTTCCCCAGAAGAAATAACGATGCAGCTAAGTGAAACTGAAATTATTTTTGAGATAGGACAAGCACAAATTATCAGCCAACTTATAGAAGGACAATACCCAGATTATAAAAAGATAATTCCTGAAAAATCTACCACACAAATTATTCTTGAAAAGAAAGAACTTACCAGGGCTATTAAGATTGCATCGTTATTTTCACGCGAGAATGCTCATAGTATAGAACTTGTAGTAGATGCACGAGAACTTATTATTAACTCTAAAGCGAGTGATGTAGGTACGAATTCTTCAAAAATTCCAGCTAAGGTATCTGGTGATCCAATTACGATGAATGTTAACGCTAAATACCTCTTAGACGCAGCCAATTCAATTAAGAGTGATATACTCCAACTTCTCTTCACCGACAAGCTAGAACCTTGTGTGGTGAAGCCTGAAGGTAAATATCACTCAGACTATGTACACATAATAATGCCACTTCGTAGTTAGTATGCTAGAAAGTGTAGCTCTTACAAATTTTCGTAACTATTCAGACAAAACAATTCAATTAACTGAACCAACTACAATAATTACCGGTAAAAATGCTATCGGTAAGACAAATATTTTAGAATCAATTTTTGTTGGGTTATTTACCAAGTCATTTCGTGCTCATGATAGTCAGCTTATACAAAACAGTAAAGAATACTTTCGGATTGAACTAAAATTTCCTAAAAATACGTTAGCGTATCATTACACTGTTCAACCAAAACCAAAAAAAACTATTAAGCATAATACTAAGCTCACTACATTACGACAAAGTATTGGAACATTCCCTGTAGTTCTGTTCGAACCAAACTCTATTCTCCTCTTCTCTCTTAGTCCAAGTTTGCGACGTAAATATCTTGATACCCTTCTTTACCAGCTTGATAAAAAATATGTAGAACATAGTATTGTTTATAAAAGAACGTTACGTCAACGAAATGCCTTACTTAAAAGAAATAAACAATCAGGTAAATATATGCCAGCAGATGAACAAATATATATTTATAATATTCAACTTGCAACTTCTGGCGCATATATAACAAAACGGCGTGGTGAATTCATAGCACAGATAACACCTCTCATTCAAGATTTTTATAATACTATTTCTTCAGGTAAGAAAAACATTCAAACAGAGTTTATCTACTCTAACGTTTCGGAAGAAGACTTACTTAACAAAATTCAAAATAATTGGTCGGTAGATAGTAGTGTTGGATTAACTTTAATTGGCCCTCACCGAGAAGATTTTGTTGTGTTATTTAATAATGAACCAGTAAAAAATTATGCTTCTCGAGGAGAAATACGTTCATTACTTCTTGCATTTAAATTTGCCGAACTTACATTGTTTAAAGATTCAAAAGAGCCACCTATTCTTTTACTTGATGATGTTTTTAGTGAACTTGATGAACAACGGCAAAAACTACTAATAAAGAATACATCTAGCTACCAAACAATTATTACTAGTACCGATATTCCTCGAAATGTTATTAAAGAGTTTCAACATATTGAGCTAGTATGAGCGATTTAGAACCAATTAATTTTAGTCAATTTAAGAGGCATAAAGAATTATCAAATAGTAATAGAGATATATCTGAAATTCAGAATATTATTTTTGAAATAACAAAAATACAAGTTAATATAAAAAAATATCAGCCTCCGGTTTTAGTAATTACAGCTCCAAGTGCATCAGCAGCAAGTGAACTGAATCTATCAAAACAAGTATTACTATCAAAAATATCTCAGTACAATTTATCGCAAATAACTATCGTTATACAATAATTGTTTTATCCTGGCGGAGCTCCCTGTCCTTGAAGAAAGCGCAATTCTTTATACTGAATTTGTTCAGTATTAGTATTAATATTATTTGAATTTAAGTAATTAATAGCATTCTGTTTATATCTATCGTATGGATTGCTTTGAATAGTAACGATAAACGTATTTGTTGCATTATTATATTCAATATAAAAACCATCACCTTGTCGAGGAAGTGATTTTATAAATCTCGTTCGTTCGGAAGTATCTTTTCCGGTTGTAAATATAAATGTTATTGGGTCAATCTTTTCATTATTAATTGATTCAATATTCGAAATCTTTATTGTGTATTGTGTGTTTTCTTTTAAATTTGTATTCGGTTTTAAGGTTAAAACTGTATCGCTAATATTTTTTATAAAATATGAATTAGGTATTACTTCTACAATGTTTGCAGTTTCTTTTTTAGAAAGTGGTTTAGAAAATTCAAAAGTAATTTCTGAACTAACGTCTACTTCTTTACTATAATTAACTGGTTTTGTTTTTAGTAATAAGAATGATTGGTTTGTATTACTCGAATTTAGAACAAATATAAACCCTAAAATAATTATAAGAAAAGCTACAAAAATAACTGCAATAATAATGTTCTTTTTCATTCTGTTACCTTATTATTATTTACTATATAAATCCCATCTTGCGAAAAAACGATAAGTTGTTTTGGTAGAACTACAGTATTTACTGGATTAGTAATGACAGGGTCAAGTTTTTGTAACTCATTTTCGCTCAATTTTGATATGGTATATTTTGAAAATATATTATCGTTTTTCTGCTTAGTAACAGCGAAAAGGAATTGCATCGAACTTGTATTTAAACCCGTAATAAGGTTAATATCTGTCGATAAATTAACTTCTTGAACTGATCCTCCTTGTATTAATTTAGGGAAATTATCTGTTGGCGATTTAATTATTATATTATTATTGTTAACAATTTTTGCTTGTGAAATCGCTTGTTTCGCAATTTGAGTAATTTGCTTTGAAGCTACAGTAAACTTATTAACTTGTAATTGCGTATTTGATTCCTTCGTTGTATATAAAACATAATCAGGATTAGATAGTAATAGTTCTTGCAGGTTAACCTCTCCAAGTACTTCTTTATTATTAGTAAGTGTATTTATACGTACTAGTGAGCCTTGTATGTTTGGTCGAACATTCTCAGTGTTAAAATATTCGCCATAATTCGTTTGGCTAGGGTTGAGTTGTACTAGTATTAAGTTAGTATTATCTTGCCATTGTGTAAATGCCACTCTATCTACTTTTACAAGAGGTGTATTTTCTGAACCTTGTTGATCTGTTCTGTAGACAGTCAATTCTCTATTACTCGGATTAATGTAGCTAATATTTTCACCGTTATAACTAACTTTTGGTGAAAAACTTGTATTAATAGAACTAATTGTCGTTACCGTGGAATTACTAATTTTCTTTAAAAATCCATCTTCAGAAATATAATAAATTGTATTCTCACCTGTAACAATTGGTTGCGAAAGATCTAATTTATCTTTTGAAATAAGGGCAATATTTGAGTTATTTGAACCAACAAAAAATATAATAATAGTGGTGATAACTATAATTATTACGATTAATATGAGGAGTAAAATATTTTTCTTGGTAAACATATTATTTTCCATTTATTGACCAATGCCAAGCTTCACTTGGTAGATTTTTAAAACCATATTTTTCTGCATTTACTTTTAACCAATTAAATCCTGAAGAGCCTTTACTTAATGTACTACCGTTCTGGGTAAAATCAATTGCTAAACCAACCTCGTGCATTGATGTTCCTGGTATTGCTGTAGGTACTCTACAAGAACTAGCAGGTGCGGTATAGACATCCGGACATCCATTAGTGGTACGTAATTCAACTTGACGTTGAAAGGACCTAAAACCACCCCCACCAAACGTTATTCCATCAGCTTTTGCAGCATCAAGTAATTCTTTTAACTTAGCAGCTATTGTGGTATTCACTTGAATCCCATCTACATTACAAACCATAATTTTAACTGTATCAACCCCTCCAGGTCCTTTATCCTGTTCAACCCCAACCTCAGTTATCCCTGGAGTTGCTGGACAAGGAATATTTGAAGTATCTTCATCTGGATTAGCTGTTGAGGAAGTAGCATTTCCACACGATATTTTATCTCCAGCAGCCGTAACAAGATCCTGAATAGTCTTCTTAATGCCTGCAATGTATTGCTCTGGATTATTACCACCATCTCCAGGAGGTGCATATTTCATGATAATATCGGTGATAGTAATTTTACCTTCGTCAAGATAAACCTTTTTAACATAGGTTGGCTGATCATCTTTTGATCCTCCTCCATCTAAACTATCAGCGAAAGAATCATATTTATACCATAAGCGACCGTTAGCTGAGACATTTGGTTGTGATGCAGTAGCTGTTCTACCAAATGAGTTATAGCTATTATCAGGTATAGCCTTACCATAGCTCGATTCTTGAATTGCAATTTGTACGAGCAAGAATGGATTTACTCCAGCTCTTTTAGCACCAGAAACAAATTTTGCGCCTAAATTACTCAAAGGTGCATCACCAAGACCTTTTGTTTTAATATAATCATCAATTACTTTACCTAACTCTTCATCACTCGAGTTAATAGTAAATAACCTTCCATCATCTACACATGTTCCAACACCTTGCGCACCATTTTTATTACAATCATTAGATTGTTGCACGCCTACTGCACTTCCTCCACCATTAGAAACATTTTCAGCAATAACTGCACCAAAAGCATCTTGTCCGGCAGGACTAGTTGGGTGAACCGCTAATCCATCAGCGTTTGTTATAAGATTATTAGAATCAACTAAGCCAGGTTTTATATCTACTGGATCACCCTGCGGGTAGACAGTTTTAAACCAAGAAATAACAGAGTATCCCTCACCTTTATTATCGTAAATTGCTTTATTAATACTTTGATATGTACCAGCTAGAGATGGTTTATCTTGGAATCTTCCAGCTACATCTACCCAGTAGATTTTTGCTTCTGGATTAGCAGTTTTAACTGCGGTGATAGCAGTTTTAATATCATTACCAAATGTAGCTACATCGTACGCATTTGTACCTAGAGCAATTACTACTGCTTTTGAAGCTTTAATTTTCTCTGTACTTGAATTTATAACTTCTAAACCTGTTGGACTTGGTCCTCCTCCTGTTAAACCTCTACTACTTAATCCGTCTACTTCCACATCGGAATACCCAACAGCAGAAAATTTTGCAATAATGTTTGCTTTGGATTGGAAGGTGATTGAATCACCGATAACAAAAACTTTACCAGGTGCTGGTTTACTATCTACCGTAGTTGGTTGAGTATCATCGGCTTGAGCAGCAGGTAAAAGAGGGTTATTTTGTTTGGTTGTTTGAGCTGGGGTTGTACCACTACCTGCACCCCCACTACCCGAACTACCGGCTTGTAATTGTTTGTAATAGCCAAGCGCCATCGTTACATAGGTTTGTACACTACCAGGGCTATATCCAGGACCACCATTATATGCCCCAAACAAATAACTTAGCGTGCCTTTTTCTTTCGCTGCTAATTCTCCTTCTTTTGCTCCGCTGGCAGGTATTTGAGCTATATCTTTTAAGAATACCTTAGCAGCGGCATTCGCAGCATCTTGAAAATTATTAATATCTCCTGCGTCCTTAGGAAAAGAAGTTGGGAGAAATTGAAACGGACCTTGAGCATTGGCACTACTTGTTGGCCATCCTTTATTGTAGTCGTCAGGGTTGGAGCCTTTAATTGCTGATTGTTTATAGTCACGTATCCCATTTTCTACCATAAATAACGCCATTAACGCGAGAGGATCGGTTTGTTGGCTATTGGCAGCTTTGGTTATCATAGTTCTAACTGGTTCAGGCAGATCATTCGGTAGTGTTGAACTTACTGATGTAGTGATTGTGGTTGCACCACAAGGCACATCCGTTGGATCAAACTGTGGCGTTCTTTCAATCTCAAATCTTTGTTGAGGAGTGAAAGCTAAAGCTTGAAAAGGAAGTAAAACTGTAAGACTTAGCAAAATGAAGGTAAAAATAAGTTTAAGCTTTATCATATTAAATCCTTAATACTCATCTTATATATCCCTAATTCTGAATTGAGATAAATATACTGAGAATTTACCGCTAAACTCGTAATTTGCTTAAATTCCACCGGTAGTTTTGCTATCGGTTTTGATTGTTGTTTACTTATATCATAACTATATAAAAACATTGTATTTTGTTTGGTATCTTTATCTAGGTATATAAGAGTATTACTATTAATTGCTGCAATTGCCTGTATGTTATTTGTTATTGTTAATTGAGTTAATTGTTTGTCTCTAATTAAGTATACTGGTGATGAAGAAATATTTTCTTGGATTAAACTAAACCCAAGAGTAGAAAACGGTTTATAACCAAAATTTTTCTTATTTGTGATTTTTTGTAATCCACTTAGTTTAGTAAACTGATTAATAGTAATATTGTTAAAATTATCTTCATTATCTCTTTGAGCAAGATCTATATACGTATTATCCGAGAGCAACATATAAGTAATAAACTGGCTGGTAAAAAGTGTATCTCTTTGAGTATTAGCTATGGAGCCTCTATATGCTGTTTCGGTAAGTTCTCCTGCATCGGTTCCTTTTGTTTTGTCGGTTGAATTTGTAATTAAGTAGTTATCTTTTGATAACCAAGCAAAGAATCTCCCGTTTGTTTTTTGAATAGTCTGAAAACTACTTAAGTCATAAACAGTTTTTATGTCAGGTCGTTTCTCAGTTACGTACAATCCGAAGGGGTTTAATTCTATCTGACTATCATTTGCAAATTCTTTTTGTAATTTAAGTTCAGAATTATCTATTTTAAACAGTTTTGTATTACTAATTACATACGGCTGATCATTAATAACAGATATTGTACCGGAAGCTTTACCAACTAATTCAGGTTTTAGCTCAGTAAGAGAACCTCCAATAATAAAAATACTAATAATTGTTCCGACAATAAATACGCCTAAAATTCCTATAATTATGTAAAGTAATGTTCGATTATTCATTATTGGCTACAAATACTTTTAATATTAGCTTTATCTGGCAAGTAGTCACCAGGGTTTTGTTTTGCACCATCTACCCCATCTTTACGAACTTCAAAATGTAGATGAGGGCCAGTAGAATCTCCGGTACTATCACCAATTGAGATTACATCGCCTTGCTTCACAGGATCACCAACATTTTGAACAAGTATTTCTTTATTGTGGGCATACGCGGTATATAATCCATCTTTATGTTTAAGAATTACAAAATTTCCATATCCGCCACTTTGTCCCACTGGTCGAATTGCCGCAACTTCTCCATCTGCAACCGCATAAATCTTTGCTGTTTCTTTACCAGAAAAATAAATATCAACAGCGGGGAATCCATGTCCTTTGGTACATCGACTAATTCCATAAGGCTCCTCTACCGGCCAAATAAAATTAGCTGAATTTTGTCCATTATTTTCCAGTGATCCACCACCTCCTCCAGAGTTTCCAGCGTAGATACTCGTATCACTAGCATCACTACTCAGCTTACTGAGGTAATCTAGCTGAGTATTATAATAATTATAGAGCCGATATCTAATAGCGAGTAACTGACTAGGATTATTTAGGTCTTTTGCGTCTTGTAGAAGAAACTTACAATCATTGTATTTGTTAAATTCTGAATCTGGATTATCATTTACTGGTTGTTTATTTACATCAAGGTCGACAGATTTTTCAGGGTAATAAGAAAAATATCTTTTATATCCTGTTAAGGTTCCTTTATCGTCTCGAATTTCTCTTTCTTTAATTTCAAAGTATAATGCCGTTGGAATTTTCGCTTTAAAACATTCATCATAGTGTGAGAATTTGCGTTTTTGATTCTCATCATTTCCCTTTTTTACCCCCTCTATAATGTGGGCATTATCAATAGGATCTAACGCAAGTTCTTGTGGGGTGAAACCTGCTGTCTCAATCTTAAAATACTGATCTCCGGTAATGTCTGCTGCTAAGGCATTATTTTTTTCTCCTGTTGCATAAAACAATATATCGCTATGTATATTAGCAAGAGACCATAATGGATCTAAGATAGATTTAAAACTACCTATCATTGCTGTTCTTGCGGTGTTGGGTGAAGTAGAATTTTGCATTATGATACTCGCCAATGAATGAATGTTGGCAGTATTAAAAATACGGTAAGCAATACCATTATTTTTTTGGAGCTTACTATCAATATCATCTGCTCTTAAGGCTAATACTTTTGATTCATAAGGGGTTAAAAATCTCCCACCAATTCCTAAGGTATAATCATTCATTAATTGTCGTAAGCCCATACTTTGACGGTTATAGTTATTTGGTCCAGGTTCAAGGCCACTTACTGAAGTAGAAGAACCAGTTCTAACATATGAAGTCATGATTTGCTCTAGGCCAAAACTACTAGTGTTACTAAACACACCTTGTGAATTATTTAAGATTTGTGTCTTAAGATCGGTGTAGCCATTAAGCATTATTTGGTTACCATCTTGACCAGTTTCTTGCTTAAGACTATCTAAAAGGTTAGAAAGTGTTGAGAAAATACTCCCAAGAAAACCAG
>JAHFOQ010000036.1 GCA_023261595.1 bacterium
CTTAAAGAGAGAAAAACATCTCAAATCTGGTAACGGACGATTATTTATAAGATCACATATTCCGGGGTAGCTCAGTGGTAGAGCAGTTGGCTGTTAACCAATTGGTCGCTGGTTCGAATCCAGTCCCCGGAGCCAAAGAACTTATGCTTAAAAGACCTGAAAAGGTCTTTTTTGATATAATAAAGAAATGAAAATATTAGTTACAGGCGAGCCACATACTGGAAAATCAACATTACTAAAGAAACTTATAAGTAATCTTCCAAAAAAGGTGGGTTTTGTAACTCTTGAAATTCCTGACCCAGACAGCCCCGGAATGCGGTTAGGGTTTAAGCTAATTGACCATAATGGTAGAGAGGCAATATTGGCTCATGTAAATATAGAGAGTGATATTAAGGTATCGCGATATGGGGTTGATCTAAAAACATTAGATGAATTTATAAACCCTTTGTTTGAGTTTCAAACAGACCAACTATTATATATCGATGAAATTGGGCAAATGGAGCTATATTCTGAAAAGTTTAAATTATTAGTTGAAAAATATATTAACTCAACCAATAACTTCATTGGTACTATCACAAAAAATTATCAAGATGAATTAACCGAAGAATTGAAGAGTAATAAGATGATTAATATTGAAGAAGTTACTATTAACAATCGAGACAATTTATTTATCCAACTAAAAGATAAGTTCTAACTTTCACCACCACCCGGAGCCAAAGAACTTATTTCGCCAACCGGCGGATAAAAGACCTGAAAGGGTCTTTTTTTGATATGATATGTGCATGTCACCACAAGATGCAAAAAATATAATAATTCGATTAACAGATTTTAAACCACAAACACTTCACTTGCTTGGAAGTGGTACTGACAACGTTGCCTTTCTTGTAAATGATAGTTGGGTATTCAGGTTTGCTAAAACAGAAATGGCAAGGTTGGGCCTAGAAAAAGAGATTAAATTACTTCCAATACTCAAAAAAGCACTAACATTAGAGGTTCCTAACTTTAATTATGTCGGTACAGACAATGATGAACTAATGTTTGTTGGATACCGTACATTAAAAGGTAAACCACTTGATAAAAGAATTTTTGCAAAGTTAGATACTAGTTGCCAAGAAGAAATACTTAAAAAACTATCTAAATTTATGCGACAAGTGCATGATTTTCCAATAGACAAGCTGCTGAATACTGGTGTTAAGATAGAAAAGTTTAAGGGTGCCTTTAATGAATATCAATACGATTTTCCGGAACAACTCAAACATATATTAACCAAAGAAGAGGTGTTTAGGCTGGGAACACTTTTTGAAGAATATATTCAGTCCTCAAAGAGTAATCTTGAAGAATTAGTGCTTTTACATGCTGACTTAAAACCAGAGCATATTATGTTTGATGATAAATCTCTCCAGCTCAAGGGGGTAATTGATTGGGGAGATGTTTGTATTGGTAGCCCAACATATGATTTTGTAAGTTTAAGTCAGTTTTACAGTAAAGACTTCGTAAGAAGATTACTAAACTATTTTCCGGAATATCAATTATCCAAAATATTTAGAGATATTTGGTTCCTTTCAATTGTACGGGCATTGCAAGATATGCTCATTGACGATGAGTATGGAGATACTATAGCGGTTAAGACATGTCACGAGCAAATCAAGATGTTATTAAGAGAAAAGCAGTTCTAACTTCCATCGCCACCCGGAGCCAAGAAAATGTCCGAGCCAGGTGCTCGGGCTTTTTCTTTGTTCGGAAACTGGCTCGAACCAGGCTTTTTGTGACGACAAAAAGTGGTTCGGTGGAGCGAGGCTCTGAGCCGAAGCGGAAAAGGCGAAGCCGCTATCCAGTCCCCGGAGCCAGCAATAATTCCAGATAAAACGACAACTACCCCAAAGTGGACGTTCGAACTAAAAAGACACTCTACCAACTAGCAGAGTGTCTTTTTAGAAGCTTTGACTACTTCCAATTGGTGATATAATAAAATAATTGAAGAGCATTACAAATTTAGAAAGGTTTTTTGATGTCTAAGTATATTGATGGATTTGTGTTAGTAGTACCAAAAGGAAAAGCAGAAGAATATAGAAAAATGGCAGAAGAAGGACGAGATTCTTGGATGAAGAATGGTGCGTTAGAATACTTTGAATGCAAGGGGCACGATCTTAAACAGCAAGAAATGGGACCAGAAAAATCACGTTCTTTTAGTGAAATGTCTGGTGCAAAAGACAATGATGACGTATGGTTCTCATTTATTATGTTTCAATCAAAAAAGCATCGCGATGAGGTAAATAAAAAAGTTATGGAAGAGATGAACGAAGCATATAAAGAACAAAGTGACTTTATATCGCCTTTTAAGATGAACCAAATGGCCTATGGTGGATTTGAGGTTGTAGTAGAGGGTTAAAGGGTTTAGAAACTGTGTTTGTGCTAAGATTGATGTATGAAAAACTATAAACACGCAATCATACAAGATAGCTTAAGTACTGAAGAATATGATGATTTTAATGAAAAGCTTCAACGATTGAGTATAGAACAACTTCGCAACTTAATGACTATTGCAAAAATTGAATACAACAAAACAGATAATTGGGAAGTAGATGATTTCATTGGTGTCCTAGACGAAGCGTATTGGGACGATTTTGAGCAAGCTTTTGTAAAGGTGGCGGGCAAATCGTTCAGTGATTTCTAGGTCCTAACGATTCTGTAACATGAAATTGTTTATATTTTGAATAGTCCGAGTTTTAGCTTCGTCTATCTGCTAATTCATTACTAAATCTCGCTTTATTAAGGTTATAACTTCCTCTATCGTGGTGAGCCAAAGAACTTATTCCGCCAACCGGCGGATAAAAGACCCAAAAGGGTCTATTTTGATATAATATTGGTATGGTTAAGAATATAAGTGCGGTCAAGAAAATAAATAAACCATTAGTGTATATATTGGCCATACTTTTTGCAGGTTTACTTATTTCTTCTTTTCTTGTTGTAAATAACAAAATTACTTTTATTAAAATAAAGCCCGATGAAGTAATAACTAGATTTGAGTACAGAAATGGGAATGAAGTTGGAATAGACAAACAAGGTAATGAAGTAGTAGATTTACACTTAAACAATATTATTAAATGGTTAGTTCTTATATTAACTGTCATTTGTTTTTGGCAACTAGTATTAGCCTTATTAGCCAAATTCAATTTATCGTTTATACAACGTCAACTAATTGGGATTGGGATAGTTGTACTTGCTGTACTGGTCTTTAATACATTTGTGCCCTTTTTATCATTTGCAATATACGGAATTGAGTTCTAGCTTCCATTCGCTGGCCAGCGAACCACCCAGATAAAAAGAACCTATACTTTAATGACTATTAGGTCGTTTTTTTGTTTTACATTAATTAATTTAAATAATCCATGCAGGTAAAATATTTAAAATGCTTGACGAGATATTTTGAATTTGGTAAATTATTAAATGGAAGACCAAGTGAAACAGCACGTTAATTATATGTAGCTAATCGAGTTCAATAGTTACTATGTCAGTTAGTTAATTAGTTAGTTAGTAGGCTACATCTGTGGGTGCAAGTCTTCCGCAAGTTTCAAAAAGGGGCACATATAGTGCCTCTTTTTTGTTATAATATGACAATGATTAAACCTAGTGTAAAGGTTATAGAAGATAAAATTTTAAAACCTGAAATTCTTCACATTCTATTTATTTGTCGAGGTAATGCTTGCAGAAGTATTATCGCTGAAGCCTATTTAAAATCTCTTAATATAAAAAACATCACGATAAAGTCAGTTGGGTCGGTTGCTACTATTGGCAAATCTCGAAATAAAATTCGTTACCAAAGAATATCTCGTTTACTAAAAAGACATAATTTACAGCAATATATAAAAACAGATTTTGCTGAGCAGTTAACCCAAGAATTACTTGATCAAAGCGATATTGCTATATGTGTTAATCGGAAAGTGTTTAATAATATTCCACAAAGTTTTATATTACCAAAAGAAACGTACTACTGGGATATTACAGATATTGGTGAAGTGGGTCGTATTCCATCGACAAGCAAAGAGGTTAGTACATTTGAAGATCAAATTTTTAGTGAAGTTATTCAAGAAGTTGATAAGTTCGTTGCTGAGCGAATTGCAAGGTAACTAGACTACCATAGCTACTCAGGGCAGGAATAATTTTAGATATAACTCATATTATCTAAAATAGTGATCCAAACTTTTTAAAAACCAAAACGGTCAATTATTTGATATGATTACTAAATGGAAAACAAACAAAAAGATACTCACCAGAGTATCGACACATCAACCACGTTGTTAAATGATACAAAATCAGATTTGCCAAAAGAAACTGTACACAAAAAATATTCTTGGCAGACCGTCGTATTATTAGTTTTGGTGGTCTTGTTATTAATAACAGTAGTAGGACTAATATTATTCGTTTGGCCGTTACATTTGTTTCATAAATCTGAGTCGGTCAGAATTCCAAGTAAGTTAGAAACGGTAAAAATAGTAGCAGTAGGCGATATAAGCTGTGGCCCTGAAGATCCTAAAAGAAATGCTACCGATCCATCTAGGTGTCAGGATGTGAGAGTAGCAGAATTAATAAAAAACCTTGAGCCCGACAAAATACTTTTATTGGGTGACATTCAATATTCAGCAGGTACAATAGAATCATTCAATAGTACTTTTGATAAAAACTGGGGAGAGTTAAAATCAAAATTTATTCCTTCTCCAGGTAACCATGAGTATGCAACAAAAAATGCCCAAGGGTATTTTACTTACATGAATAGTGGCAAGACTACTGGTATTGCAGGAGAATCAAATCTAGGATATTTTTCGACAGAAGTAAATGGCTGGTCAGTATATTCTCTTAATTCAAACTGTCCAGAAACTAATGATTGTTCTCTTGGATCAAAACAGATTCAATGGTTAAATAACCAGCTAAATAATGAGAGTAATATTTGTCAGTTAGCTTTCTGGCACCATCCACTATTTAGCTCTGGAAAACACAGTGTTGATTTTAGTCAAACAAATAGATTGCCGGATGCATGGAAGTTACTACAAGCTAAGAAGGCAGAGATAGTGCTGAATGGGCATGATCATATTTATGAAAGGTTCGACAAACAATTAGTGGATGGTCAGAAAAGTGAAGAGGGAATTCAAGAATTTGTGGTTGGTTCTGGTGGATATTCTCATTACGAAAGAGTGGCTAATAGAAAAAACAGTGCATTTT
>JAHFOQ010000006.1:0-18630 GCA_023261595.1 bacterium
GGGTGGTTTTTAGAGCTTGTAATTAGTGAAGAATATTTAGACGCTGCCCTCGCGGGCAGTTTTTTGTTACCCGCGAGTACGTTGACAACACGGAGGCTAAAGATGACTGAAAAACTCTATGTTAGTAGAGATTTCTATTACTTTAACAAAGATTTTGACGAATTTTTAACTGAATTACAAAAATTTTCTGACCCACTTGAAGAGTTTGAGATAACTCTAGGTTTTCGAGGTGGTGGCTGGGATGATGATGTATGGTGTGATTGGAAAGGCATACATGTCTGGGGGTGGCGATACAAAACCCCAGAAGAGATTTATGCCGAAGCAGAGGCCAAACGCGCCAAGGAAGAACGTAAATTGGCTGATACCGAAAGGATACGTATTAATCGCATTCGTAATCGCGCAAAAGAACTTCGGCAAGCCCAAACCGACCTAACCAATCAGCTTATAGAAGCTCAATCTGAGCTAGCAGCCCACGAAAAGGAGAATCTAAATGTCTGATGTCCAGTACATTAAGTTCGAACAAATCCTTGATCTAAACTTTGATGACATACGAGATCTACAATGGAAATCGGTTGATGATTTTGCCAGCTACATCCGTGCTAACGCACCATTTGGTGAGATATGCGACGTGCACGGTATAGGCTATGCCTGTAAAGAACATGAGTTTAGTCAACAGGTCTTGCGACTCGTAATAACTACTCGGAGACCCAAGTCAGCAGTCGATCGTGAGAAGGCAGAGCAAGAGGCGTTACGCAAAAAACAAGCAAAACTTGCTGCTATTGAGGCCGCTAAAAAAGCCAAAATAGATGAGGCCAAAAGACTACAAAAACGAGTAGATGATTTACAAAAGGAGCTTACCGACAATGCTTATGAACTTAGGTTACATATGGAGAAACATAGAGAAGATCTTAGTAGAGAAACGAGAGGTGAGTAGCATGCCAATACTCGAAAGCGATGGACACGGCAAGGTCTGCGACTATCTACGATTGGAAGGAGAGATCTGCGAGGGTTGTGGTGAGCAATTGACCTGCCAAGACTCTTTTGAGGCTTTGGTAGATAGAATTACTCACCGAGGCTATTTAATACACACCAACAAATCCTGTTGGGATGTGCTCGAATCTAAACTCAAAGGAGAAAACAATGGAAATCTTCCGTCCTGGGCTCAATTTTGACCACCTGTTGAGTGATGTCGTTACCTTTGGGGGTACCTTTGTAACAGAAGCCTTTACCAGAGAATATCTTGAATACATCAATGAAGAAATTGATAGTCTCGATTACGGTCAATACCAATCAGGAGAAGAGGCGAAGGTATACGAGCGTCATCGCGATTTTCGTGCGCGTATCTACGATACCGAAGCACCTATACCTAGGCTTACCGATATGGTGGAATATATTGGCTGGCGGATTCGCTCAGCAGGTGTATCTAAAGCTTATAACGAGCTATTTTACCCCGACGACGTAAATGTATGGCGCTATACCGACCAGAGTAGTGGAATTGGTAGGCATCGCGATTACAGCCACGATCAACTTCTTATTGTAGGTGTGACTACAAAGGGGTATTGTACACTGGAATACTATGGAGATGATCCAGAGAATACAACACCAAAGATCTGGCATGCCGGCCCAGGTAGCCTAATGTTGCTTCGTGGACCTGGTTTTTGCGAGCACGATGATAGACCATGGCACGGGGTTAACCCGCCGTTACACGGTGAGAGGGTATCGATTATCATTCGTCAAGATATTCGTAATAGCCAACCGGAAAGTAAAAAAGATTACTAATAAACCTGTAAAAATGGGAAAATTAGTGACTTTTGAACAATATGGCTCGAGAGATAATCTCGAGCCTGTTTTTGTATACATAATTTATACAGATAAAAGCCCCGATTTATTCGGGGCTGTGAAGAACATTTTTCATATAGTTATTTACAACTTCTGACATTGCTTGATTATGTACGGTTGTTGAATTGCCTTGCTGAGAAATTCCATCTGGAAAATCCCATATATCACCGATGTAACAAACTACTCTATAATCTCCATCATCACAACGTGTACATGCGCCACCGATATGAAGTGAGCCCAGTTCGTCAAATACTTCATTATGTGGAGGGTTATGAAGGTCTAACTTACATCTTACAAGACGCAAAATGGCACCACGATTACGTGCTCTACTAACCTTAAATTTTTGTAAAAGAAGTGGTTCACCAGGCATTCTGTCTCCTTTTATAGGGTGCAAAGATGTCAATATAGTATATTTGTTTAGATGTAATGACAAGCATAAGAATTAGACTTAAAATTTGAGTTAATTTAAGATAAACTCTGGCTGGCTCGAGCCGGATAGTGCAGATGGCTAAAGCTTTTACAAACCAGCTTTGCCGATTTAAATCTCTCGATTCTGCCTAAATAAAAACACTACCTTTCGGTAGTATTCTTATTTGGCGGGCCCGACCGGATTTGAACCGGCGATCTCCTCCGTGACAGGGAGGCGTGTTAGACCACTTCACTACGAGCCCTTGAGTAATTTAGCTGTTTGAACCTGATTATTCTAACAGAAAAGCACAAAGAGCACAATATCTGAATATTCAAAAAACATAACTATTTTCATTGACACTGCGGTATATATTTGTTATTATAGGTTGGTTAAAGAGCTTTGTACCAATACCATTTGGAGGGTGCAAGGTTTTTTATTTTGTGAGTTAACTAATTGTTAAGTGGGAGTTTTAAAATAAAAAAATGCAAGTTTTAAGTTATTATCAGGTTACACGTCCGCGAAAAGTTAAGATTCGTGTGGTTGCACCACACGAACACGTGCCATATTTAGATGGTGGTAATGTTATTGATATACGGGCTATTGTACAAGGCAGTAAGCCTCGTTTTGGGTCATCTTTCTTTTTAAGCCCAAACGAACGCCAGATTACAGAATATGAAGCATGGCAGAAGCTGAATCGCCGACTTCGTAAACGTCTGGTAAAATAATTCATTCCAGATAGGGAACCAACTAAGTGTGATATAATACAAGGTACTTTTTACTAAAAAAGTACCTTTTGGTTTATAGCGGGTTTACATCTGTTGTTATAACAAGAAAGCGAAGCATAATAAAGCCACAGATAGAGCTAAGCGGGCTTAGTATAGTGGTAATATGCCACCTTCCCAAGGTGAGGACGCCAGTTCGATTCTGGTAGCCCGCTCCAGAACTTTGCTAGCAATCTGTTGTTGCCGATGTAGCTCAGATGGTAGAGCGATGCTTTCGTAAAGCATAGGTCAGCGGTTCGATACCGCTCATCGGCTCCACGTCGGTTTATTGCTTAGGTTTACGCAAAACATCATAGATATTTTGCTCCAACTATCGCAAATAAACCTCCTTTTCCAACAAAAATTTGCATTTTTGTTGGGTGTTTAGGAGAAACAGATCTCCATAAAGAACTATTATGAATTTTTTTAAAAAAATAAAGAAAGAATTGAGCGATCAGAAGTTGTTTAGAGACAACTGGTTTTTGGCGCTACTTTTTCTTTTAGTGGGCGGTCTTATCTTTTTAGTAGCATGGTCTGCTACTCATATACATGCAACAGACATTGAAGTACCGATTAGATTCACGAGCCTGACTAACTTCGATGAACTAGGTAAATGGTATCAACTCTACGAAATACCGGCTATTGCGATTATTGTGAGTATTATTAATGTTTTCTTTGCTGCATTACTTCATAAAAAGAATCGCATTATTTCCATTTTCTTGATTATAACGGCCTTAATGGTAGTAATTTTGGCAATCGCCATCTTGCTCGGATTTACGGCGATTAAATATGGCAACTAATAAACCAGTAGTAATAGAGCCAGTAACGTACGCCGATAGCCGGTGGTTTTACCGTTTACTCGAGATTATTCCTGGGGGACTTACTTGGTCAATTTTGCTTGGGCCAATTATTCTAAGCTTAGTTTTTCCAATTGCTGTGGCTTACTTTATTATTGCGTTCGATCTGTTGTGGCTGATGAAGTCAATACGCATGAGTTTTGCATTGGTGTTGGGGTATCGAAGAACAAAAGAAGCAGAGAATAGAGACTGGAATACTCGTTTGCAACAGCTAAGCAATATACCTAAAAGCCTTGAAGAAGCTCAGGCCGAACTGAAGCGAGCACCTAATTCCAAGATAGGACGGCTGGAACTGGATTTTCTTAAATCTGAGGTAGAAAGACTACAATTACTGGTAACCAATGAGAATGTGATTGTTCAGCCAAAAGAAATTTATCATTTGGTAATTATGCCAATGTATAACGAGCCGATGGAAATTGTCGAACCAGCTCTTCAGGCTTTGCTCGATTCAGAATTTTCTATGAAGCAAGTGTATTTTGTCTTAGCGTATGAACAGCGTGGTGGAGAAGAAACGAAAGCTACAGCTAAACTACTCGAAGAAAAATATGCAGATAAATTTTATAAGTATTTAAGTATTGAACACCCAGATGGTATTGCCGGAGAGATAAAGGGTAAAGGTCCGAACATTACCCACTCAGCAAGAATCGCCTTAAAAGATATTCTTAAAACAGGCATTGATCCAGATAATGTTGTAGTGACTACATTAGATTGCGATAACAAAGTTCATGCAAAGTATCTCAGTTCGTTAACCTATCATTTTGCTATCAATCCAAATCGACGACATACGTCGTTTCAGCCACTTGCTTTGTACTTTAATAATATCTGGGATGTTCCGGCACCAATGCGCGTTCTTGCCGTCGGTAACTCTTTCTGGGTAATGATAGAAAGTGTTCGTAAACAACGTTTACGTAACTTTGCTTCACACGCCCAAGGACTCTCAGCCCTTATTGATACTGACTTCTGGTCGCTAACCAGTCCAGTAGAAGATGGGCATCAATTTTATCGCAGTTACTTTACCTTTAACGGTGACTATATGGTAGAACCTTTATTTATTCCAATCTATCAAGACGCAGTTTTGGCAAGCAATTATCATCGTACCTTTATCGCTCAGTTTAAGCAGCTGCAACGCTGGGCGTATGGAATATCAGACTTTCCATTTGTTGTAAAAAATTCAATAAAAAACAAAAATATTCCGCTTGGCGATAAGCTTATTCAAATTGGACGTCTGCTTGAAGGTCATTTAAGTTGGTCTACTGCACCACTTATTTTAACCTTTGCTGCTTGGGCACCCCTCTATCTAAATGCAAGCTTCTCCCAGAATGTAATTGCTCATCAATTGCCAGTAATTGCTTCACGCATACTTACTCTGGCAACTATCGGCTTGTTTACTACTATTTGGATAAGCTTTATTATGATTCCAAAACGACCAAGTCATTATCCAAAATGGAAAATGATATTTATGGTTTTACAATGGGTGCTTGTACCAATAACTGCTATTGTTTTCGGGGCTTTCGCTGCTATCAACGCTCAAACTCGATTAATGCTTGGTAAGTATCTTGGGTTTTATGTAACAGAAAAGGCAGTGAAAAAGAGATGATCTATTTAATTGGGTTTATAACGAGTCTTATACTCGCTACACTATTTGTCCCAATCGTAAGACGCTTTGCGTTTAAGGTAGGTGCGGTAGATAAACCCAGTAAAGCAGCCCGTAAGATTCATACAAAGACGATGGCTAGAGGGGGAGGAATTGCAATATTCCTAAGCTTCTTAATTGTCAATCTGGCGCTTATTGGGCTTCATTGGTGGCAGTTTTGGGGTTTAATTGTTGCCTCTACGATTGTGATGGCAGTTGGTCTTTTAGATGATATTAAGCGTTTACCGGCTAGTACCAAGCTGATTGTACAGATCTTTGCCGCATTTGTAGCTATATTTGTATTTGGTATTCAGATAGAAGGACTCTCAAATCCATTTACACAGGGAGTGCTCGCATTTGACCCACATATTGCATTTAGTATTGTAGGCCACAGCATACAAATTAACATAATTGCTGTAATTATTACCACGATATGGCTAGTTGGTATGACGAATACTATGAACTTTGTAGACGGAATCGATGGACTTTCTGGTGGGGTCGCAGCAATTGCGGCTTTTGTAATGTTTGCTCTTGCCATTGGCCCGAAAGTAAATCAACCACAAACCGCAGTAGTCGCAATTGTGTTAACAGGAGGCTGCCTTGGGTATCTTATCTATAATTTTCATCCAGCAAAGGTATTTAATGGTGACTCAGGCGCATATTTTTTAGGTATGGCACTTGGAATACTGGCAATCTTTTCTGGAGCGAAGCTTGCAACGGCTGCTTTGGTACTCGGTGTTCCAATTATTGATGCAACATGGGCTGCACTTCGCCGTATTTTACAGGGGCGTTCTCCTTTTAGTGCTGACAGAGGTCATTTACATCATTTATTACTCGACGTTGGCTTAAGCCAACGACAAGCGGCACTGCTAATTTATGCACTCTGTGCAGTGTTTGGCGGAATAGCCCTTATTGCTTCGCCAGAACAAAAGCTAGTTGCTATATTTGCACTAATAGTGCTAATCATGTTGCTATTTCTTTCTCTCACTCTGTTACGTCGTCGACAAACCCAGAACAAAAGTCAGATATCTTAATTGACACCTTGGCACCAGATGTGCTAGTATTTCTATGTAAGAGGGCAAATAAACGTGAATGGAAAGAACCTTCAAGAGTTAATTAAGAATCTACAAGTCTTTTACACCTGTCCTTCTTGCGGTGCTCATTACCGTAATGAGGATATTGCTTTTTTAGGACGAGTAGATGAGCATTGTTTTATGCAGCTTACCTGCCAAGCTTGCTCGTTACCAATCTTAGCTACGGTATTACTTGCAAGTCAGATAGAAAAATCTGCCAAAGCTAGTGGTTCGAAGCCAAATTTTGTCACAACACCAAAACGCCGTTCTCGATCTGATTTAAAACGCGGAGAGAAAGCAAAGTTTAGTGGATCAGATGAAATTAGTGGTTCAGAAATAGCTAATCTTCACCTTTATCTGTCTAATAATTCAACCGATTTACACACTTATTTTTAATTTATTATGGAAAAAATCAATCTTATAGCCCATAAGCGAGAGGTTTTTGGAAAAAAACTTCGTACTGTCCGCACTGCCGGTGATGTTCCGGCTATTGTGTATGGTCAAGAAAAAGAACCAGAGCCAGTTACCGTAAATGGTCATGAATTCACCAAAATCTATGCCCGTGCTGGTCATAATACGATTATTGATCTAAAAATTGATCAAGATGCCAGTGATAATGTTCTTATTCAAGCAATTGCTAATGATCCGGTAAACGGTGATATTACTCATGCTGATTTTTATCGAGTAAATATGAGCCAAGCAATTCGTACTTCGGTACCAATTCACTTTGTTGGTGAATCTCCTGCTGTTTATCAAGACGAAGGTACGTTGCTCAGCAATCTAGAAGAAGTTGAAGTAGAAACACTTCCTGCTAAGTTACCATCTAACATTGAAGTTGATATCTCGATTCTCGATGACTTCGAAAAAACTATCCATGTTTCCGATCTTAAGGTTCCAGAAGGTGTTACTATCCTTGCTGATGCTGAAGAACTGGTTTGTAAGGTTGATCCACCACGTTCAGAAGAAGAGATGGAAGCTCTTAATGACGAAATTGTAGAAGAAATTCCTGCAGAAGAAGGCGCTGAAGGTACAGATACCGAAGCCGCAACTGAAGGAGAAGAAGGTAAGCCTGCGGATAAACCTGCTGAGTAATTAGTTCTTACTATTAAATAAAAACACCCAGTGCAGACTGGGTGTTTTTATTTTTAGCTATGTTCGGCTAGATAGTGCAAATAGGCCTTTTTATCGATTGGCTTGAGGGTTTCTAAAACTAATTGGCTTAGTCTGTTGCTAGGTATCGTAAGGAGCTGGAGTTTGAGGAGCTTAACCTCGAGTGTATCGGCTAGTTTGTCGATAAGCTCATAGTTAATCGCTTTGCCTTGAAAGCTTCGAGCAATACTTAGGTAAAGTTGAGATCTACGGTAGGGTATAACGGTATTGTCTTTTTTCACTGCAAGATGCTGCATATCAGGCTTTTCAAAGCTAGAGAAACTTCTTTTGCACTCTGTGCAGTATTTTCGGCGCCACGTTTGCGTCTGCGAACGAGTAGCGCGAGAATTACTCGTGCTCGTTTTGATTGAATTACAATATACGCATTTCATATCTATATATTGACATACTACTATAAAAATAACCAGTGGATAACAATACAATTTTATGGGGAAAAGATCTATTATGTTCGTATTTTGTTTGCATTTACATCTATAAAAAACTACAATAGAGACGATATGCAAAAACTTATCTCTCAATTACCCAAACCTATACCGTATTCAACTCTTTATATTGATATGGATTCGTTTTTTGCATCTGTAGAACAGTTTTGCCACCCAGAGTTACGAGGTAAACCTATAGGAGTAGCTACAGGTGCTACGGGTGGGGCTAGTATTGTTGCTGCTTCGATTGAAGCTAAACGAATGGGGGTTACGGGTGGAGTAAAGATCGACTCGGCACAGCGTATGTGCCCAAGTTTAATTATTGTGAATAATAGCCCGCATGCTTATCGTGCTATTCACCGTCAAATAATGACTGTCTTACAGGCAACTCCATGCATGGTTGAAGCAAAAAGTATTGATGAAGCAGTACTAAAAATACCTCATTATATACAAAATAAAGAGGATGTTTTTGCTTTAATAAAAGCAATAAAAGGGAGTTTGTTTAATCTGTATAACGAACATATATATTGTTCTATTGGTGTATCGAGTAATATGTGGCTAGCAAAGATGGCGGCGAGTCATAGAAAGCCAAACGGGGTATTTTTATTACACCAGAATTTTGAGCAGTTTTATGCCGAACAATCGCTTCTTGCGTTAACGGGTATTAATTATCGCATGAGAAGACGGTTTTATACTGCAGGAATTCTTTCGCCGTTAGACTTGTACCGAACTTCTCGATTGTTCTTACGTAGAAGCTTTGGGGTAGAAGGAGAGAAGTGGTATTTTCGTATGAGGGGATATGAGGTAGATAGAAGGGTTTTGGTAAAACAGAGCTCATTAAGCCATCAAATAACCACTATTCCAGATTACCCCAATAAAATAGAAAAAATTACAACATATTTAATAAAGATTGCAGAAGTTCTTGGTAAAAGACTGAGAGATAAAGGTTTAAAGGCACGTTCAATATATTTAAGTCTGCGCTTTGAAGATAGCTCATACCAGATTAAAGAGTTTAAACAGGTAGCTGAATTTAATGATTCTTATATACTAAGTAATTATTTAAAAATGTTGTTAAAAAAACTTACAATTACTAAAAGAGTAATTAAGATTTCAGTTGGCGTGAGTAAGGTAACCGAGAACTGGCAGTTGGATTTTGAAAGCTACACCAGGGATAAGCGCAAGAATACGGTATATAAACTGCTTGATGCATTGAGCGATAAATACCAATCTAACCAGGCAAGTTCGTTGAAGTTATCTAATAGTGACCACATCGATCTAGAACGAGTGGGTTTCGCAGGCGACATTATTCGAGAGACTTCTGATATAACTAACTACTAAAAAAAGATCCAAATGGATCTTAATGGTGGGCAATACAGGACTCGAACCTGTGACCTCTTCCACGTCAAGGAAACGCTCTAGCCAGCTGAGCTAATTGCCCGTAGAGGGTTATTATACCTGATAAGTAGGTTATTTGTCATGTGAGTAGAAGTTTTCTTATGCTTGTAAAAATAGACTTTTCACATATAATAGCAGGGCAATGGGGAAACTCGAAGTTCGAGCTGAACCAAGTACCGTACAACCAAGGAGAACCAGCAATGGGAAACCTATTAGATGGCTTAAAGCTGGCCCAAGCCACCTTTTCGGCAGCAGAAAACATTGGTATTACTGACCTCCACTGGGAGCGATTTAGGGCGGATGAAGCTTTTCGTAAAAGAGTTGCAGAATTCATAAAAAACGGCGGTTTTCAGCCAGACTCTAGTGAGGAACCGGCAAGTTACGGGTTTAAATATGCGTTTGGCATAAAAGACTGGGAAGTATTCTCGACGGTTAAAGTTGATATAGAAACAATGAGATTAACCAATAACTGGCCTTGGGTCGGGAACTATGCTTTGTCGAAAGCATCTGATAATAAAGGTGGAAAAATTGTTGACACACATTTTTGTTTTGCTGGTATAAGTAGCGTAAATAATCAATTTGAGGCATACCAACACGCACCGATGCCATTAGATCCTAGTGGGTTATCAAAGCTGGCAAACAGTTGGTTTCATTGGCAAAATCGACCGAAAATTGATCTGCATTATGAGGCAGAACAATCTGAACTCGACGAAGTACATAATGTTGTTTCTGATTGCTGGTATCTAATGCCATTAGCTACTGCTCGTGGTTCACTTGAGGAAATTGAAATTGAATACCCAGATTACGAAGTTGCAAATATGGCTGAATATCTACTTATGTTGACGCTCTATTTTCAAAAATATGGTGAACTTCCTAGGGTTAGGTTTGCAGGCGGGGAATATGGTCCCGCAAAAAATGTGGCTACCGCTCCATTTAATGGTAAACAGTGGGTAGTAAAAGTTGAAGACAGAGCGAAGCCCTACTTGAGAACTGATCTAATCGATGCATTTCCAAACAATCATATTCTCAACTATGCACTTAAGAGGAAATTGCCAGTTAGATTGCATTAGCACGATGCCGAAGGAGTAAACCTTCGGTTTTTTCTTGGCATTGAATAGGTAATTTGGTATAATCAATACAGTTACATAAGACGAAGTAGCAGACCTCACCAATCTGTGAAGTCTCGCAGCTAACGGCGCAGCGTTAGCAAAGAGTGATCCGCCAACGGATAAGCTCGGTGGAACCTCCCGCAAGGGACCGAGCATAGTGGCGGTTTTTGTTTTATAAGGAGAAATATTATGTCAGATGCCAAATTAGAGAAAATTCGTCATAGCCTAGCTCATATAATGGCCGCAAGCGTGCAAAAGCTTTATCCAGAAGCCAAGTTTGGCGTAGGCCCAGTAATAGAAAATGGATTTTATTATGATATTAGTGTAGAACAGAGTTTTGATCCAGCAAGTCTTAAGCAGATTCAGAAAGAGATGAAGAAGCTTATTGGTAAAAAACTCGAGTTTGTGCGCGAAGAATGGCCAATAGATGAGGCAATAAAGTACTTTCGGGCTGAAGGGCAAGACTTTAAGGTTGAATTGCTGAACGATTTAAAGACAAAAGGAACAACTGCGGTATCTGATGCAGGAGATTCTGACCTTGTAGACAATTCTGTTGATAAAATTACCACAGTAAGCGTGTATAAAACGGGTGATTTTACCGATTTATGTCGTGGTCCGCACGTAAAAAATACCAGCGAGATTGATGTAGATAGTTTTAAGCTCGATAAAGTAGCGGGTGCATACTGGCGGGGTAATGAAAATAATCCGCAGATGCAGAGAATATATGGTGTGGCTTTCGAAAACAAAGCCGGACTAGAACTTTATCAACAGATGGTAATTGAAGCTGAAAAACGAGACCATCGTAAGCTTGGTCAACAGCTCGATTTATTTACTTTTTCTGATTTAGTTGGACCAGGACTCCCTTTATATACCCCGAAAGGGACTGTTCTTATTAACCAATTAAAAGCTGCACTTAATGAGATTAGTAATAAATATGATATGGAACCTGTTTCGATTCCGCATCTTGCAAAGCTAGATCTGTATAAGATTTCTGGTCATGCCGATAAGTTTGAAGATGAATTGTTTAAAGTGCAAAGCCACTATAAGCAAGAGTTTGTATTAAAACCGGTCAATTGTCCGCACCACACTCAGATTTATGCTTCTCGGCCACGGAGCTATCGAGACCTACCAATCCGGTATATTGAGCAGACCATGCAGTACAGAGATGAAAAGCCAGGACAAATTGGCGGCCTGCAACGTACGCGAGGGTTTACGGTAGATGATGGACATACCTTTTGTCGAGTAGATCAGATTAAGCAAGAAGCTGAGATGATTGCTGAAATAATCGAAGCTTTTTATAAGAATTTGGGCCTATGGGGAAACCATTGGGTATCGCTTTCTGTTCGAGACCCGAAAAAACCAGAGGCGTACATTGGTGATTCTGCTGATTGGGATCAGGCCGAAGCTATGCTTAAGGAGATTGCCGAAGAACGTGAGTTAGATGCAAAAAGAATGGAAGGCGAAGCTGCTATTTATGGGCCTAAGCTTGATTTTATGTTTAAAGACGCTCTAGGGAGAGAAACTCAGCTCGCTACTATTCAGCTCGACTTTGCGATGCCAAAGCGGTTTGGACTCGTCTACACTGACGAGACAGGTAAAGAAAAACAGCCTGTTATGATCCATAGAGCTATCCTTGGATCTTTTGAGCGATTCATTATGTTATTAATCGAACATTTTGCAGGAGCTTTCCCGGTTTGGCTCGCACCAGAACAAGTTCGTGTACTTGCAGTGTCGGATAAATTCAATCATTATGCGAAAGAAGTGAGCCTTAAGTTAAAAGAAGCTGGTGTTCGTGTAAGCATGGATGATTCTTCTGAATCTCTTGGTAAGAAGATACGTAATGTTGAAATGATGAAAGTGCCATATGTACTCATTGTGGGCGAGAACGAACAGAAGGCTCGCTCGGTATCTATACGGCGTTATGGCAAGGGAGATGAAGGCCAACAAAAACTTAATGTCTTTATTACAACATTATTGAAAAACATAACTGATAAATCACTTAATTAACCAATTATGCCTAAGATGGTTACAATTTTGGGGCCAACTGCTTCTGGTAAGACAGATTTAGCGATAAAGTTAGCAAAAAAATATAATGGTGAAATTATTTGTGCCGATTCTCGTACAATTTACAAAGAAATGGATATTGGTACAGCTAAACCAAGTGTAGAAGAACAAAAGATAGTCTCACACCACCTGCTAGATATTGCTTCACCAGATCAAACATTCAATGTGGCAGACTTTAAGCAATTAGCTCTTAAGCGTATTAATGATATTCACCAAAGGGGTAACATACCGTTCTTGGTTGGTGGCAGTGGAATGTATATCGACGCTATTTTATTTGACTATTCATTTGAACGTGAGAATAAGCCTATAAATATCGATACTCAAGAATTATCGTTAGAAGAATTGCGAAGTAGAGTGGAGCTTGAGTTTCCAGAAATTCAACTCAATAATTCCGACATCAATAACCCACGGAGATTAGAGCAAATATTGAGTCGTGGAATTGTAAAAAGTACCGATAGAACGGAACAGAAAATAGAAAGTCTAGTGCTAGGAATAGAAGTAAAAATACCTATAATAAAGCAAAATATAGCCCTAAGAACAAAATCTATGTTGAACAAAGGTTTTATACAAGAGGTACAAAACATAATACAAAAATATGGTGACGATTGCACACAGTTACAGACGATTGGCTACAAAGAAGTACTTAATTATTTACAATTTAATGAGCAAGAATCTTTGCTAGAAGATCAGATAAATACCGCCACTTACAAACTAGCAAAAAAACAGACCACTTGGTTTAAACGGAATCCTAATATTGTTTGGATACGAGATTACGAAGAGGCTGAAGGAAAAGTATCAGATTACCTTAGCCTTTGATACAATAGGTATATGAAGAAAACAGCAGCAATTATAGCTGCCAAACTTGTAAAAACTGCCTCCCAGGTTAAGCATAATGGTGCAACAGCTGCGCCAGGCTACGTTGCAGAACAAATTGACCCTAATCTACTGAAGAAATTAGGTAAGATTAATTTTAAAAACGGAGTGGTTTTGGTAACAGGTACAAATGGCAAAACTACTACCACAAAAGTATTAGCTGATGTTTTAGAGAATGCCGGCATAACATATGTAAATAATCATGCAGGATCAAATCTCAGCAGAGGAGTAATAAGTTCAATCTTGACCAAAGCAGACATGAGAGGGCTGACACAAGCTGATGTGGGTTTATTTGAAGTAGATGAAGCCTATGTCCCTCAAGTAGCCGAAGCACTTCAGCCTAAAATGATTGTAGTAATGAATCTTTTTCGAGATCAACTTGATAGGTACGGCGAGCTCGATAGTATAGCAAATAAATTTCGTCTTACTTTTCAGAATCTTCATTCAACAACGTTGGTCTTAAATGCTGATGATCCATTGGTAGCGAGTTTAGGTATGAAATTAAACAACAGAATTAAGGTTTTATACTTTGGCATATCTGATAAAAATGCTTTTACCGAACTAAAACATGATCATACTGCAGACAGTATTCTCGATCCATTTACTGGTGAAAGTTTGATTTACACACAAAAATATTTTGGACATATTGGCGTTTATGCTGATAAGTCTGGTAAGTTTAGCCGGCCAAAACCACAAATTGATGTTATTACGGTAACAAACCCTAACAGTAAAAGTATAAATATTAAAGTAAAAAATACAACAGAAGTTATTTCTCAATATATAAATTTAGCTGGTAACTATAATATCTATAATGTTTTGCCGGCCTTTGCTCTTGCTCAGTTATTTCAAATTGAAGAGTCGATAGTGACAAAGACTTTAGCAAATCTTTCCGCAGCTTTTGGTAGAACAGAAGTAATGCAAGTCGGGAAATCAAAAATATCGCTGTATTTAGTAAAAAATCCTACTGGATTTAATCAAGTTATTCAGTCATTTATTCAAAAAAACGATTCGGCACCTTTATTGTTCGCTATAAACGACAAGATTGCAGATGGTCGTGATGTATCTTGGCTGTGGGATTGTGCAATTGAAGACTTTGCCCAGAGAAGTGGACCAGTGGTAGTAAGCGGTAGTCGGGCATTAGATATGCAACTACGGCTGATTTACGCAGGCTATAAGGGAAAAATACTATGCGAACCTGATTTAGCTAAAGCTATAGCTAAAGCTCACTCGCTTGCTAAAAAAGGTGTAGTAATAGCATTACCTACTTATACTGCAATGCTTGGCTTACGTGCAATTATCAACCAAACAAACAGTGAAGATAATAAGGAGTTCTGGCAATGAGAGCTTTACGAATTTTGCATCTTTATCCTGATAGGATGAGTATTTATGGCGACATAGGTAATATTATTTGCTTGCAAAAACGAATGCAGTGGCACGGTTTACAAACGGAATATATAGCAAACACAGTTAATGAAAAGCTACAGGGAAAATTTGACCTTATTTTTATGGGTGGCGGACAGGACAGAGGACAAATACCTGTTGGTAACGATTTGCAGACAAAAAAAATGCTCATAAAAGACCATATTGAATCTGGTGTGCCTGCATTAACAGTATGTGGTGGATATCAGCTCTTTGGTAAGTATTTTCTTACGAAAGATTCAGGAAAAATTGAGGGAATTAGTGTTTTTGATGTTGTAACTAAAGCAACAGAAGTGAGAATGATAGGTAATGTTGTATGTGTAAATGATGAATTCGGTACTATCGTAGGGTTTGAAAACCATAGTGGCGCAACAACGCTCGGAGAAGATGCTCAACCATTAGCACGGGTAACCCAAGGAAGTGGAAATGATGGTACGTCTGGATTTGAAGGTATAATTTATAAAAATGCTATTGGAACATACTTACACGGTCCGCTCTTACCGAAGAATCCAATGCTGACTGATTTTCTCATTACGCAAAGCATACAAAAAATAGACAGTAATTTTGAACTCAAAAAAATAGATGATGATATTGCCATGCAGGCCAATGCATTTGCGCAAAAGCTACCTCGATAACGAAAAAAACTTTTATTGATTGTCTAGATTTTTTGTTCAATTGCTACTATAATCAGGAGTAAATATCGAATTAACGTGTAAATGAACACATTTATACATAACGATAAGGTGGAAGATGTTTGAACAATTGTTTGGATCAAAAACTCGCGTAAAACTTTTGAGCTTGTTTTATAACAATCCCGAACGTCCTTTTTATGTTCGTGAAATTACTCGTAAGATTGATGAACAAATTAATTCGGTTCGACGAGAATTACAAAACTTACTTAACATTGGAATAGTCCGTTCTGTTAATCAGGGCAACCGCCTCTACTACGAAGTAAACCCAAAGTATAAGTTCCACAACGAACTTCAGGCGATATTTTCTAAGATTCCTTCTAAAACTAAGGCGATTAAGCAAACCAAAGAAGATGATCATATCCTAAAAGAGCTCAAAAAGGCTGGAAATGTTAGAATGGTTTTCCTATCTGGTGCGTTTGTTCGTGGAAGCAATCAATCAATTGATATCTTTATAGTGGGCGATATGAATAAAGCAAAACTTGCGAGTATTGTGGCTGATCTAGAAAAAGAAATGAGCCGAGAACTTAACTATACCGCCATGAGATTAGAAGATTTTGATTACCGTCGCAATCTGAGTGACAGATTTCTCATGGATATCCTTGATGCCAAGAAAGCTGTACTACTTGATAGCTTGGGTATCTTTGAAAAAGATAAAAAAGGCGAACCAGAAAAAATTCCGGTAATCGACCAAAACGAAGAATATCCATCTGTAACCACACCGGCGGCTTAGGGCATGAAAAAAGTTCGACACATTGTAGTAGTATCACCACTATCGTTCTTATACTTACTTGGTACGATAATTTTGGTTTGGCTTACTATTCAGCTTTCTGGAATTATTCTTTCTCTAGTAGTGGCTGGTATCTTTGCAATTGCACTTAACCCACTTGTAACATTCTTCGAGAAAAAATTAAAAATTCGGCGCGGTTTTGCAGTTGCGATCGTTATTATTGCAATAGTCGCGGCTTTCGCTTTCATTCTTTGGCTTATTATTCCTACTACAATTGCACAAGCACAGACATTAGCAAAAGATTGGCCATCATATCAAACGAAACTCCGTGAGTATACAAACCACAATAGCAGTGTAAATTGGGCATATCAGCATGCTGAACAGATCTTTCGGGATAATACGAGCCGTATCTCTAATAATGTTACAAGTATCTCTCTCAGCCTAGCTGGTGGCTTATTTAGCTTTCTTACTTTCTTTGTCTTTCTTATTTATATGTTGGCAAGTGGTCGAAGATTTGCTGTGATACTTTCTGGTCTGTTACCAAAGAAAGTATGGAGGGTACAGTTTGTAAGTATTATGCATGATGTATCGAACAAACTAGGGCACTGGTTGCGTGGGCAAATTGTATTGTGTTTTATTGTGTTTATTCTGAGTTATATTGGTATGTCTGTTCTGGGTATAGACTATGCGCTTACTTTAGCTTTATTTGCTGGTTTAATGGAAGCTGTACCAATGGTAGGTGCATATTTAGGTGCTATACCAGCAGTAGCGTTTGCTTTTATCACTACAGGATCAGTCTGGAAGGCAGTAGCTGTTGCTGTGTTATTCTTGGTTATACAACAGCTTGAAGGCAATATTATTGTGCCGCAGGTAATGAAAAAGGCTGTCGGTGTTCATCCTATGATAGTACTTTTGGCTGCTATGGTTGGTGGAACATTACTCGGGTTTGTCGGCGTATTGATTGCCGTTCCTGTAACTGCTGCTTTATCAGTAATTTTCTCGAGTATGCGCCAATACTATGATGACAGAATAGAAAAGTAATCGATAAAGCCAGAAATAATTGCTATAATAAAACCTTATGGAAATAACCAAAAACAACCAAGATAGTTTCTTACTTGTTTCGAAACAGCTCGATTTAGCAATTAATCCGACGACTGAAAGCAAAGCCGAAGTAGTTTTACAAACAAGCCAAGAACATAGTTATACACCAAGCAAAGAACAAATTCTCTTTGATGGTCCAGGTGAGTATGAAGTAAAAAATACAATGATAGATGCAGTAGCTCTCCGTAAAACAACAGGATTTGTTGTAACGTTTGCTGGGTTACGTGTAAGTTTTGTTGATGCCGATGAAAATAATCTCGATGAATCACAGATTGAAGCACTTGGTAACCCTGATATTCTAATAATCCGAGTTTTTGGAGAAAAAGCTGAATCACTTAATAAGCTCATTGGTGAGCTTGAACCAAGTATTGTTGTACCGTTTGGATACAACGACGACCAGCTAAAATCACTCTCTGCAGAGTTCGGGAAAGAAATTACCCGTACTCCAAAGCTAAAAGTAAGCAAAAAAGATGTATCAATAGAAAACCAGCAACTTATTGTACTTGAGTAAACTTATTAAAGTTATATGTAAATAAAAAAACCGCCATCTAGTGGCGGTTTTTTTAATGAAGAAATTATTTCTTAGTATTCTCAGTAGCAGCAGCTAATTCTTTTGTGCTGAGCTGAGTTTCATACTTGCGGAGAGTACGAATAGTAGAGGCGGCTAACTTTAAACGAACCTTCTGGCCATCAATAACCAGGGTCTTCATTTGCAGGTTTGGCTTCCAGGCTTTTGGAGTTGCTCGCAAAGAGTGTGAGCGGTTGTTGCCGAATTGCTTACCTTTACCAGTAATATCGCATTTGTATGACATAACCAGACTAGTGTAACAGGTTATAAATCAAATTTCAAGTAGTAAATTTGGGTATTATTTTGCTTTCAGACACGCATCTGCAATAATATGAGTCTATGCATATCGATATCCCTACATTAGTAATGTATCTGATAATTTTGGTTATTGCTTTGACGATTCATGAGTTTTGTCATGCCTGGGCAGGGCATTTACTCGGTGATGTTACCGCGAAAGATCATGGCCGGCTCACGCTTAACCCTCTCGCTCATATTGATCCGCTTACCACGCTCTTGTT
>JAHFOQ010000006.1:18730-43811 GCA_023261595.1 bacterium
CGCTACGATAAACTACATATTTTTTCTGCTTAGACATTTTATTAGGGAATCTTAGATTACTCTCGAGAAAAGTCTCTTGATGTTGCGGATACCCACCTGAACTTTTTTCAGGAAAAATACTAGTTTTGCGGCGCCTGCGGACTCGAGAAATTATTTAAGACACTAATTTAAAGTGTCTTTTTATTTTGGCCTCGTCTTCTAGATGGCTTGCCACAATGAGGCGTATTTTCTGACCAAGTCCGTATTGTAATCGAGTTGTCTCGATATATTTAATTGGGTTGTACGGCGAAAGCCAGAGACCATTACTGTAGTTATAAAAGTTCGCGTTTTTTAAATCGAGTATTATCTGATTTCGCACAACCTTCTGGTCTTCTGGTATCTCAAAGGTAATAAAATAATACCTTCCATCCCATCGTTTGGTATCAACAATGCTAGCACGCGTTTGTTGACGCTGTAACTTACTCAGGCCTTTTTGGGTTATAGTATAGACTTTTTGACTGTCTAGCGTACCAACACTGATGTAGCCTTGCTTTGCGAGTAGAGCGAGTGTGTCAGTAATACGTCGACCTGGAGTGGTGGTTTTAGAATCAGAAAAAATTATTACTAAAGAAGGTTCAGTAACGAGTTTACTGTGACGTAATAGATCTTTCTTGGCAATAAATGCCAATATTTGAGCTGATTTGGTTAGATTCTGCACTAAAATTACTCTTACATATATAGTATGTCACAGCATAAGAATTATGTGAAGTAGTAAGCTCAAATTAATTATGCAATAATGCTAAAAGTAGAACATATAACATTAATAGGGTTAAAACTGATCAAGAGTATTTAACAGGGTGTGGCGCAGTTGGTAGCGCGTACGGCTGGGGGCCGTGAGGTCGGCAGTTCGAGTCTGCTCACCCTGACCACTCAAGGTATCCAAATAAGGTTTGGGTATCTTGAGTGGAAGATACTCGGAAACTGCCGGTATTTTGTATAGCAAAATGGTAGTTAGCGCGAATGGATAAATCGAGCGCTGTCTGCTCGCCGCGACTAATTTCATATTTTTATAAAATTTGTTAAGCTTTACATTTTGTGACCTAGACCGTAATTTAAAAGGAATGGGTAAACTTATCATCTTTATTATTCTTGGAGCTATGCTATTAGGCTATGGCAAATATGTAACAAATTTGCAGACCGAAGCAATGAATCGTTTGAATACAATACAAAACATCTATGCCAATGCAGAAGTTACTGCACAGGGCATACATTAATTATTACAGAATGATATACTAGTTACGTTATGGCTGACTCTGTATTTACCAAAATGCTTAAGGGCGAAATACCTCGTGAGATTATTTACCAAGATGATGTGTGTTTTGTTATCCCGACAATTGCGCCACATACTGAAGGACATATAATGGTAATTCCTAAAGAACAGATTGCCAATTGGGAAGAAATGGATACAAAAACTTACCTTCACTGTATGAAGGTAGTGCAAGAAATGGGTAAGATTTTGAAAAAACTGTATGCATGTCCGAAAGTCGGAGTAGAGATAGTTGGCTTTGAGGTGGAACACGTACATATTCATGTAATTCCGTTTTATCAAATTAGTGACATGGATCATACCAGTGCTAAAACGGTTGAATTTGATACACTTATACCAGTTGCTGATAAGATACGTTTGGCTATTAAAACTCAAGGAGGACTTACCTAGTGCTACCAATTGTAATTTTACTTTCAATTGTACAGGCTATTACCGAATTTCTCCCGATAAGTTCATCAGCTCACCTGTTATTGGTCCCATGGGCCTTTAATTTAACCGATCCTGGGCTCGCCTTCGATACTGCAATTCATATTGGTACGGCCTTGGCGTTACTGGTATTTTTCTGGAAAGATTTTTGGAAAATGTTCAAAACCAAAGATAGATTGCTGTGGTATATTATTGTTGCATCGATACCGGCGGGGTTAATTGGCTTTTTTGGCGACAAGTTCATCGAAAAAACACTCCACGTAAGTAGCTATGCACCATTAATTGTTGGTCTCGGTATGATATTTTTCTCTATTCTGCTGTATTACGTTGATCAGGTTGGTAAAAAGCGTGAACAAGAAAAAGAAATTACGCTAAAACAAAGCTTGTTTGTTGGCTTTGCTCAGGTATTGGCATTTATTCCGGGAGCTTCACGTTCTGGTGTTACAATTACAGCCGGTCTATGGCTTGGTTTTACTCGCGAAGAAGCAGCTCGTTTTAGTTTTTTACTAGCTACCCCAATATCTTTAGGGGCTGGTTTATATAAAGCCCTTGAATTGATAAGAAATCCAAGCCCAAACCTATCGAACTTTGATCTTTTCGTAGGTATCGTAGTTACATTTCTCGCAGGCATCGTAGTAATTAAGTGGTTATTAGATTATTTAAAGAAACATTCAATGCTCATCTTTGTTATTTATAGAGTTGTTGTAGGAATTGGAGTGATTGGTTTATGGTTAATTCGAAGATAGAAGTCTTTTGTGACGGTGGGAGTAGAGGAAACCCTGGTCCTTCAGCAGCAGGTGTAGTAATAAAGACTACAGAAGGTAAGATTTTGGGTGAATATTGTGAATATCTGGGCATAAAAACAAATAATTATGCGGAATATTGGGCTGTTATTTTAGCACTACAAAAACTTCACGAAATGGAGATACAAAAAGCTGATTTCTATTTAGATAGCATGTTAGTTGTTCAACAATTGTGTGGGGTATATAAGGTAAAACACCCTGATATGAAGCTTCTTTTCGATAAGGTTCAGGCTCTAATCGAAGGGATAGATTTGAGTTTTACCCATGTGTTGCGTGCAAAAAATACCGAAGCTGATGCTATGGTAAACCAATGTTTAGACGCCAACGTATAGACAATTTTATAATATTATAGTAAAATATTTTTGTGAGTTAGCGCACAATCGCTCGCTTCGGCGAGAGGAAAGTCCGAACAGTGCAGAGCACGGCAGTTGCTAACGGCAACCTGGGGTGACCCACGGGAAAGTGCCGCAGAGACTATACCGTCCACCTCGGTGGATAAGGGTGAAAAGAGTGCCCTCGCTTGCGAGGGGTATGCTATTGCCGCTTCGCGACCATAGCTTACAGGTAAGAGCTCACAATCTTAGTTGGTGACAATTAAGAGCAGGTAAACCCTGTCGACTGCAAGATTAATGGATCCTTCCGCCTATGGCGGACAAGTTGCTCGCTTGAACTTAGGATATATCGCACGATCTACTTAGTAGACGTCTGCTTTTAAGCAGAAGATAGATGATTGTGGTCCGTCTTTGGCGGATACAGAATTCGGCTTATAACTAACTCATACCAGAAAAAGCTCTATTGGATAGGGCTTTTTTGGTATAATAAAGCAACTATGAAGAAACGGAGCGAACTCGCATTTCTACTGGTGCATATCCCAATCGACTATGTAATGATTGTTTTTGGATTTGCGCTGGCATATTTAATACGTGAAGGACAGGCGAAACCCTTTGCCTATTCAATTGCTGGCCGGCAATATATTCTTGGCCTGATGGTATTTCTATCGAGCTGGCTTATAATTTATGCATTATTTGGATTGTATAGTTTTACCAGCGCTCACCGTTCGCGCCTGAGTGAATTTAGTCGAATTGTAGGGGCATCGGCAATTGGTACAACTCTGTTAATTATCTTCGATTTTTTCTCTACAAACCCAATATTTCCTTCAAAGGCTGTGCCAATTTACGGATTCTTGTTTGCTACATTGTTAGTTTGTATAGCCCGGTATAGTTTGTTCTTGCTCCAGCAAGTTTTGTATCGGTATAAATTTGGTACACATAATACATTAATTTTAGGAAGCGGTCCGGCTCGAATTGAACTTGAAAAATTAATGAGCGATAAGGCTCGTGGTTACAATATTGTTGCAAATAATACCACAAAAAGTTTCTTGTCACAGAAAAATTGGCACACATTACAGTCTCAATATCAGCTAGATGATATTTTTTATATCGACAACAGTGAAGACAGTGAAGTTATTACAAAGTTATTATTATTTTGTCGCCAAAATCAGGTACAACTTCATGTAATACCGACCATACGAGAACTGTATGGCTCAACTATGAAAACTGCAAGACTCGGTGACTTGGCCTTGCTCGAGGTGATTGCGACACCACTTGATGGATGGGGCCGAGTTCTTAAACGTATTGTAGATCTATTATTGTGTCTTTTTGCTCTCTGTATAGCATTACCAATTATGGGTGCAATTGCAATTATGATTAAACTCTTTGATAACGGCCCAGTTTTCTATTCGCACAAAAGAATTACTCGTTCTGGAAAGCCACTCAATATCGTAAAGTTTCGGAGTATGAAACAGATGTACTGTACTGGCGGTAAGTATGCCGGAAAAACTGATTTAGAGATTTTAAAAACATTTAATGACCCTGCCTTAGTCGAAGAATTTATAAAAGACCAAAAAGTAAAAAACGATCCAAGGGTGAGTTCAATAGGTAAATTTTTACGACGCACTAGCCTCGATGAGTTACCTCAACTCTTTAATGTACTAATTGGTCAACTGAGCTTTGTTGGTCCACGACCAATTGTTGAAGCTGAGCTGAGTCGATATGGTGATGAATCAGGAATATTTTTGCATATTAAGCCAGGCCTAACAGGTTTATGGCAGGTGTCAGGGAGAAATGATATTGATTATGATTCTCGGGTAAAGCTTGATATCTATTACATTGAAAATTGGAGTTTAGGATTAGATATATCAATTCTGTTTCGTACAATTCCGATACTTTTTTCAGGTAGAAGTGGGTATTAAAAGCAATGAGGGTAGCAATTGCACATGACTGGCTGACTAACTTAGGTGGTGCTGAGCGTGTTGTTGAGTCTCTTACCAAGCTCTATCCAGATGCACCAATCTATACCAGTGTGTATGACGAGGTCCGTTTTGATAAATTTAGAGATAAAAAAGTTATATCTTCTTTCTTACAACGTTGGCCGTTTTCTCGCAGGCGTCATCAACTGTACCCAACACTAAGAAGATACGCATTTGAGAGTTTTGATTTTTCTGGCTATGATGTAGTAATTACTTCGGCAAGTGCAGAAGCGAAAGGAATTATCACAACAACAGAGACGAAGCACATTGCCTACATACATACTCCAACGCGTTATTATTGGAGTGGGTATGAAAATTATCTAGAAAATCCGGGCTATGGGCTACTTAACCCATTGGTCAAACTTATCTTACCAAGACTAATTCAGACAATGCGACACTGGGATTATGCGGCTGCTGCTCGAGCGGATGTAGTGGTAGCAAATTCTCAGACCGTTTCAGATCGAATAAAAAAATACTACAACAGAGAAGCGAAGGTTATCAGTCCTCCGGTAAATGTAGAACGTTTTACTAACCCACACCCTCAAGATAAGGGGTATTTTCTAGTTGTGAGTCGATTAATACCGTATAAGCGGATAGATTTAGCTATTCAGGCCTGTAATGAGCTTGGACTACCATTGGTTGTCGTAGGTAAAGGGAGTGAATTAAAAAATCTTTGTAAAATTGCCGGTAAAACAATTCAGTTTGACACGCAGGCAGATGATACAGCAGTAGTTGAGTATATGAAGAACTGCAAGGCATTCTTGTTTCCCGGGTGCGAAGATTTTGGTATTACCCCAGTAGAGGCTATGTCTGCCGGAAAACCCGTGATTGCTTATGGAAAGGGTGGAGCGAGCGAAACGGTAGAGGATGGTAAAACAGGAATATTATTTGCCCAACAGAGCAAAGAATCCTTAAAGGCGGCCCTAACTAAATTTGGTACTATGACCTTTAAGCATACCGAGATCACTGCACATGCAAGTAATTATTCAGAAGCAGTCTTTCTCTCTAAAATGGAAGAAATTATTCATGAAACGACTTCTAAAGAATAGGTCTACACCAACGTTTTTTCAGGCAATGGCGATTGCTGCAGGTATGATTTTTGTAGCATTTAGCCTAGTTTTTATTATTAATAAGGTAATTACTACAACAATATCAACACCAAAAGAGTTAAAATACACTCATTTATATGAATATTTTAGTGGCAAAACGAAGCCAGTAAAAACGTTAGTAGTATTTGCGAATAACGCTGAACAGCGGTTTGGGGGTGGTTTTCTCGGTTCGTATGCAATCTTACAGGGTGATAATGGAAAATTTAAACTGAGTGACGTAAATAATATTTATAATATTGATTATGATAGTGTAAATGCTCGGCTTGCTCTGCCGGTTCCTGAGTATATGAAGTTCCTTGCTCCATATTTGAGCCTTCGTGATAGCGGATTAGTACATAATTGGCCTACAAATGCGCAGCAAGCCATGATGTTTTATAAAGCTGATACAGGGGATGATGTCGATGCAGTTATTGAAGTAACACCTCAAGTGTTAAGAGATTTATTAAAAGAAACAGGCCCTGTTACTCTAAAAGAATATAATCTTACTATTACAGATGATAATTTTCTCGAAAAAGTACAACTAGAAGTAGAAGCAGGAAAAGATAAAATTGCAGGAAAAGATCCAAAGGCCGGAATATTAACAGGACTCGCCGAGGTACTTATGCAGAGACTTACCGCACAACAGAATCTACGGTCACTTAGTCACTATAGTAATCTTTTTACGAATTTAGCTCATCAAAAACACATTCTTTTATACAGTAGCGATCCAACCGTTCAGGCTCAAATTGAAGAACTTGGATTTTCGGGGAGTATCAAAAAGACTGATTACAATTATTTTCAGATTACCGAAGCAAACTTCGGTGCAGATAAGAGTAGTCCATTTATCGATCAAAAAGTATTGTACAACCATACTCTAAACAGTGAAGGAATGTCTGAAATTGCAGTAGATATTACTCGTAAACACACAAAACCTCAAAGCTTCCCGTATACAAATCCGTATACGAATAAACCTGATTGGCTTATTAAAAATAACATTTCCTACATGCAGGTACTTGTACCGTTTGAATCTCAGCTGAAGAGTTTTTCTGGAGTTGATAAGTTAACCAGTAGCTACGAAAAACCAATTCAACAATTTAGCTATATTTCTTTACTTGCTCCACTTTCTGCCCCACAAACTGTTCATATAAGCTATACAATTCCACAGCATCTTGATATGAGTAAGAATATTACGGTAACCACCTTGGTACAGAAGCAAACGGGCGGTTGGCCGTATGAATTAACCTATCGTTTACAAACTCCTTCTGGTTATCATTTGGTTGCCAGTAACAATATCCATACCACATCACTAGAGGACAATATTGTTGAGCTCCATGCTACAATTAATAGCGATACGGTAATAAGCTTGGTATATGAAAAAGATTAATTCCTCACAACCTAATAATGTGATTTACATGAAGTCACTTGGCAAGCGTTACGATGATGAAGCTGGAGTGCTTGATGCATTGAAAAACGTTAACCTCGAAGTAAAAGAGGGTGATTTTATTGCCATAATGGGCCCATCTGGGTCGGGTAAATCAACTCTTATGAATATTATTGGCTTACTAGATAGACCAACTACAGGTGTATTTTTATTAGATGATGTCGATATTGCTACACTTTCTGAAAAAAAACTTGCTCAGCTCAGGCGTGATAAGATAGGCTTTGTTTTTCAGAGCTTTAATTTGTTACCACGACTTAATGTGGCGCAAAATGTTGAATTGCCTATGGTCTACGCCAAAAAAAGTAAAGCAGAACGTAAGCAGAAGATAGAAGAAGTACTCGCAAAAGTCGGTTTGGCAGATAAAGCGAGGAATCGTTCTAACAGAATGAGCGGCGGACAGGTGCAGAGGGTAGCAATTGCTCGAGCATTGACGAACAATCCAAGCTTAATTTTGGCTGATGAACCTACAGGCAACCTAGATACGAAAACAGGTGATGAAATTATGAATCTCCTTAAAGACTTAAACAGACAAGGAGTTACTATTGTTTTAGTAACGCATAATCCTGAAGTTGGAAAATATGCAAATAAGGTTGTCTGGGTAAAGGATGGCCTCTTAACTCATAAAAAGGTTTCGGTATGATATTACAAAACATAAAGATGGCACTTATAAGTATTAAATCTGCAAAGATGCGGTCTTTCCTTACAATGCTTGGTATTATTATTGGCGTTTTTGCAGTTTTAGTAATGATTGGGATAGGAGACGGTGTGAAAAGTCAGGTTTCTGGTCAGATTTCGAGCTTGGGATCAAATCTACTCACCGTTACTTCTGGTCAAATTGGAGGCGGTAGTTCTACTGCGAAGAATGGGCAGCAACAAAAAGGAGGTGGTGGGTTTAATTTTGCTGGTACAGTAGGGACATCTACTCTTACTCAGCAAGATGTTACCACAATTGAGCAAACCAAAAATGTAATTGCTACGGCACCCTTTAACGTTGTTTCTTCTAATGTAACGTATCAACAGCTATCTACAAGTTCTCCTTTTGTTGCTGGAACAACTCCGAATTATAGTAGTATTCGTCAATTAAAAATTGAAAATGGTGAGTTTTTTACAACAAATAATAACAGTTCAAGCGCAAAAGTAGCTGTTCTTGGTGCTGATACGAAACAAAATTTATTTGGTGAAACTGATGCAGTTGGAAAAGAAATTGGCATTAGAGGGCAAGCCTTTACTGTAGTTGGGGTAATTAAAAAATCTGATACCGGCTCCGGGTTTGGCGCGAGTTCTGATGATATTGTCTACATACCAATTAATACCGCAAACAAAATTACAAATTCCAATCAGATTTTTCGTATTCTCGTACAAGTTAATGATCCAAAAAATATCACATCTACCCAAGAAGTAATTAAGACAGAGCTAAAAGCAAATCACTCTGGGCAAGAAGACTTTAGCGTGCTTACACAAGAAGATTTACTCTCAACTTTTAATACTATTCTCGACTTACTCACTGCATTTGTGGTTGCTATCGCATCAATTAGTTTATTAGTTGGGGGAATCGGTATTATGAACATTATGTTGGTAACGGTGAGTGAACGAACTCGAGAGATTGGTATACGCAAGGCAATAGGAGCAACAAGTAGTAACATTTTAAGTCAGTTCTTAATAGAAGCAGTTATACTTTCGGTTATGGGTGGCTTGCTCGGGCTTGGTTTAAGTTATATCGCAGGTTTACTCGTGAAGAAATTTGCGGGTATCACGCCAGTATTTAGCCTTAAGGCACTTGTGCTTGCCCTTGGTGTGAGTTTATTAGTGGGAGTTGTGTTTGGAGTCGCCCCGGCTATTAAAGCGGCTCGTAAGCGCCCTATACAAGCTCTAAAGGCTCTCTAATAATTTAGTAAATTATATTGTTTAACCTGTCTTGTAAGGTTGTAGCATGATCACCGCTACAGCTGGCAGGATCTTGCTTGGTATTATATTCTGATGCCTTGTTTTGTATCGCTATATCTCGAGCAATCAGTTCACTAACAGATTCGTCACCAAAGTTAATTAGTAATTTATCTTCTGATTTAATCACTACACCACTGAGTGATTCTAATATGCGTCCATTGAGAATGTACGTTACTTTTTTATTATTATTATTATTATTTTGATAGGTGTTATTACCTAAAACAAAGTATCCTGGTTGGGCTGCTGAATGTATATTCTCTAGAAACTGAGAATATGTTACTCCGTTAGCATGCACATGAATAATGTCATAAACCTTATCGTGCATATGGGCTCGGTGGAGTGGATCAGTATCATTATTAATTGAACAACTCGCTACTTCTTGATAAAAAATATCTTCAGGAAAAGTCTGCTGTTTACCCTCTATCCAAACCTGCCAGTTAGCATGGTAATGTGTGGTATGAGTTGGTTTGTAAGCAATAAAACGGAATAGAGCAAAAAGCACAACGCCAATAAGGATTCCAATTAACAATGAGTTAACGATAATATGGGTGTTTTCTGAATTTTCTTCTGTCTTAGCTTTTTCTTTCATTACTGTATGGTATCAAAAAACCCACCGAGTATCGATGGGTTTTTTGTAAGTGATGTTATTTGGCAGCTTTTACTACTGCTTCGAACGCTTTTGGTTCATTTACTGCGAGCTCTGCAAGTGTTTTACGGTCGAGTTTGATTTCGGCTTTTTTAAGACCAGCCGTAAAGACAGAATAACTTACACCGTTTAATCGAGCAGCAGCACCAATACGGGTGATCCAAAGCTGACGCATATCTCGTTTTAGATTACGACGATCTCGGTATTGATAGCTCATAGCCTTCAATACAGCTTCGTGAGCCTTTCTGTAGCTACTACGTCGAGTTTTACTATAACCCTTCGTAAGCTTGAGTACTTTTTTATGTCGTTTAGTGGCTGTAACGCCGCGCTTTACTCTCATTTTTAGATTCCTAACATTTTCTTAACATTCTTAGTGTCACCTTTGGCAGTATCGTGCTCTAGAGTAAAGGCACGTTTGCGAGCAGCTGATTTTAACGTAAGTTTGTGCGCCCGTGTTGCTCTACGGTGCATTACTTTTCCGCTACCAGTAATTTTTACTCGCTTAGCGACTGTTTTGTTGGTCTTAATCTTTGGCATCTTCTTGCTTTCTTTGGCTTTTAACTTCTTTTTTAAGGCCTACTACGATAGACATATCGCGTCCGGCTAAACTTGGATCAGATTCAATAGCGGCAATATCGCTTAAGCCTTCAAAGAATTTTGTGAGCACAGCTCTACCTAAATCTTGATGAGTCATCTCACGGCCTTTAAATCGTGCCGTAATCTTAACTTTGTTACCCGCATCTAAAAACTTACGAGCTGCTTTACGCTTAACTTCGATATCGTGATCACCAATTTTTAATCCCATTCGAATTTGTTTAACTTCGATGGTTTTCTGCTTTTTGCGACTCTTGGCAGCTTGTTTTTCTTGTTCGTATTGGTATTTACCCCAATCGAGCAATTTACAAACTGGTGGTTTCGCACCTGGAGAAACTTCAGCTAGATCATAGCCGTGCTCCGAGGCCATTTGTAAGGCCTGCGAGAGGGTAACTACGCCTAATTGTGAACCATCAGCACCCAACAATCGTACTGTTGGGGATTTTATTTCGTGATTCAACTTAAAACGTGGTTTTTTCAGTTAGTTCTCCTTAAAGCTCCAAACAATAGTAACACGAACTGCTTTGCAAATCAAGACTCTTGAGTTGATAATAATTTATCATTTTGATCTTGTGTGAGTTCAAAGCCACGTTTTACGATAAGACGGAGTTTTTTAGTATGCAACCCAACCATCACTGGTTTGCGTAATTCTGTTCCAAAAGGATCACGAATAGTCCCAGAAGATTCTATTTGTGCAGAGGTGAAGGGTAGACGAAATTGTAATTGCGAAGATTGAATGTGGGTATTCTTAAGAGCTAAATTTTGCAAAATAGGTTTTGCTTCAGTTTCGAGTTCGTGCTGTTCATACCCTTCTATTAAGAGTGTTTTTGAAGGGTGCATGCTATCAAATTGCTTATTCATTAGCTTGATAGAAGCAGTGGGTGATTTTATCTGAAGCTTTTTATCAATAAAGAACTGGGTTGAGCCTTCTGCGGGCTGGTCTGTTATTTTTAATTGATAATCAAACAGCATAAAGTACTGATTGATAGAGTGGAGTGTTATTTCGAATAATTTACGTTGAGCGATAGCCTTACATGCATCTTTATGGTTTTTTAACCCAAGTTTTTGGGCGAGTGAATTACGCGTAATTGGGATATAACCGACTACTGCATTTTCTTCGAGCAATTTTGCATACGATAAGAGAGCAGAGAATACTTCTTGTTTTCCTACACAAATATAGGCAGAAGCAGGCTCGGTCTGTTCTTTTAAGATTGTCCCAACTGAAGTAAATTTGTCGAGAACATGAAAATTAGCCGTAACATTCAGTTTAGCAGCCCATTCTTTGAGATAGGTTAAAAGCGCTTCATTCTCGGCTGATTTATTATCGATAAAAAATTGATAACTACTCATAATAATCTAAATTGTTTTACACTTTGCGCTAAGCTGTGCACCTTTTTCAACTAAAATATTGGCTGATTCCAGACTTCCATCCACACTCGCACAGTTTTTAACCTGTACTTCATCGATAAAATGAGCTTTGCCTTTGTATTTTCCTTCAATAATACCAACCCTGCCGTTTAGATCAGCAGAAACCTCAGAATTATTACCAATCTCTATGAGCCCACTGGTAGTAACATCTCCAGAATATCGTCCGTCGAGTAAAATATCACTTTCAAATTCGATACTACCGGCAGCAACAGTTTGGGCTCCCAAGAAAAACTCTGGGTGGACGCTGAAGTCGTGTTGAGATTTTTGTTGTTTATTCCACCACATCTTTTTGCGCCTTTTCTCGATCTAATGCTTTTTGCAGGGCAATTGTTTCTTCGTCGGAAAGATTGTATTTACTCAGCCCATCACGAATTTCCTTCGCATAAACCCGAGTACCAGTGCGAGCATGAACGCTTGATAGAACAACACCATTGTTATTGTTATCGAGTAGTGCTAAAACGAAACTTTGGTTACCACCAGTATCTCCAAATGGGTTAAAACGAATTAATGCTTGCTTTGAGATGGCGAATTTTGAATTTTGATGCATTCGAGCAACAAATTCAGCCATTTCATCAATTTTATTTTGAGCATCGGCTACATTATGACTATATTCCTTAATTAGATCTTCAACTTTCTTTGCACTTGCACCTTCAAGAAATTCACCATATTTTTTTTGTAATTGCCAATAACGCCATTGGGTGAAGGCAATTACCCCAATGAAAGCAAAAATAATCAAAACAAATAAGCTCATTTGCATAGTACACTCATTATATCTGGCTAGAGGTCTAGCCACAAGAGAAAGTGGCGTGTACAATAACTGCTATATGGCAAAAAAGAAGAAACATCGTAAATCTAGCCGTTCACGTAAGCAAAGATTGCAAGTGGGAACAGCAAGTTCACCAGAGTCAAATGCTGCTGCTTCGGTAGATATGGGAGATACGTTACCCACAAAAGCTAGTGTAGCTACTCAACCTGAAAAAAAACCACTTAAGTCAAAAAATGAGCTCACTTATGATGATGTTGATCTCGGGTATGTTAAGTCAGATATTAGAAAAACACTTATCTTGTTAGGTGCTATTTTAGCTTTTTATGTAATTATTTGGATACTTATGACCTACACAAGTCTTGGTACACAAGCCTTACATATTTTTTCTCGATAAATCGTTACCGCTGAACAACCTGAGGTCTGTACTGCAACGCTTCTGTTAAGTGATCTTTCGTAATATTCTGGCTCGATTCAAGGTCGGCAATTGTTCGTGCTACCTTTAATACTCTCATATATGATCGAGCTGACATATTAAAATGTGTGTAGGCTTGGCTTGCGAGTTCCTCAACCTCTTCACTGAGCTGACAAAACTCTTTTACTTGTTTATTGTCCATTTCGTGGTTGCAAGTACAACATACATCAGCAAAACGGTTGTTTTGTATATTGCGAGCTGCCCTTACACGTTCTGCAACCGTTTTGGTATTTTCTTCAGCCGTTGTTTCAAACAAAGCTTTTCGCTCGGTTTTCGCAACTTCAACAATTATATCAATTCTATCAAGAAGCGGACCAGATATTTTGGTTCGATAGCGATTTATTTGGCTGGGAGAACAGTTGCAAGTATTGCTAGAATCACCATCATATCCACACGGGCAGGGGTTTTGAGCTGCAACAAGCAAGAATTGAGCTGGGAATTGATAGGTTGCGCTGGCACGAGAAACAGTAATTGTCCCATCTTCGAGTGGCTGACGCATTACTTCGAGAACATGTCTTGGGAATTCAGGCAATTCATCGAGAAATAAAACACCTCGATGCGCCAGACTAATCTCTCCGGGTTTTGGGTGAGTACCACCTCCAATTAGTGCGATATCGCTTGCGGTATGATGAGGATTCCGGAGCGGGCGAGAGGTGATGACTTCTGAACTATTGAGTCCGGCTAGACTATGAATACGAGTTATCTCGAGCATTTCGGAGTAACTTGGTTCTGGTAGGAGGCCGATTAACGCTTTGGCGAGCATTGTTTTACCACTTCCTGGCGGTCCGGAAAGTAAAATATTATGGTTGCCAGCTGCTGCAATTTCGATTGCTCGGCGTGCTTGGTGCTGGCCATATATTTCTGCCATATCGACACTTGCAGTTTTTGTATTAGCACGAAGAATCGTCTTCTTGAGGGGAGCCAGTGTAATCTCTCCAAGTAAATGCTGGTAAAGTTCAAATAGGTTTTTTATTGGTATTACCTCTATACCTTCAATAATTGCAGCTTGTCGTGCAGAATCTGCCGAAATGAATAACTGGGTAAAGCCAAGCTCTACTGCTGTTTGAGCGGTAGCCAAAGCTCCAGTAACCGCACGTGTACTGCCATCGAGGCTTAATTCTCCATAAAAGAGTGCTTTTTGCGGTAATTTTTCTATCTGCCCACTTGCTAAAAGTAAACTTGTTGCCATTGCAAGATCGTAGCTTGAGCCAGTTTTAGGTAGATCTGCAGGCGCAAGATTAAGGGTAATCCTTCTCGGAGGAAGGTGGAGCCGTGAATTTTTTAAGGCCGAGCGAACACGTTCTTTTGCTTCGTCTACGGCTTTATTAGCGAGACCCACAATAATAAATGCCGGTAGGCCATTATACATATCTGCCTCTACCTCTACGAGCTGAGCTTGCAAGCCAACATGACTAATAGTGTGAACTTTTGCTAACATTTTTTACCCCCTTTTGACTGCTTTTGTACCATACTAAACGAACGTTAAGCGAATGACAAGCTCAAGTATCATATTATTTCTAAAAAAAGAAATAATCCTATGTACAACAAGGGAGCTTGGAGTGGATCCGATCTACTTAACCTCTATACCATTTTGCAGCTGCTTCGGGGGGTACAGAATTTATTACCATTCCACTGGCGACTTCAAAGCCACCCCATGTGTTACTTCTACCACATACTTTCACAACTAAACGTTGGTGTTGTGAAATGCCATTTTCAAAATAGAAATTAAAGCTAATATTGTGTCGGGTGAGCTTCGAACAAAAACGTTTAAGGTGACGCGCAATATAGAGCTTGTCGGTTTTTTCTAGTTCAGTAGTTGAGGTAATCATCCTTTTTGGCACAATCCAGTATTCAAATGGCCATTGGCTCGCATACGGACAAAACACAATAAACCGAGAATCTTCACACAATACTCGTACTTTGTGACTTTTTTCGTAGGCAATAATATCATCAAACGGATCACGACCATTGGTTTTAGCATATTCTTCAATAATTCTCGATTCATCGATGAATTTTTGCGGAACAAAAGGAAGTGCAAAAATCTGACTGTGCGCATGCGCAAGACTCGCACCAGCATCATATCCATCATTATGAAAAACAAGAACGTATTCTATTCCGTGTTCTTGCTGTAAATTTTGGGTACGTTGCTGAAAAACATCGATAACCTTGGTAATTTGTCCTTCACTTAGATAACTTAATGGTTTATTAGCCAGTGGAGTATCGATGATAATCTCTTGCTTACCATATGCTTGAGGGTTCTCTGGGCTAAGGCTAGGGAATTTGTTCTCAACAGCCTTAACCAGCCAGTCACCGTGTTTATTCTTTAGACTAAAAAACTCTCTGTTCTTATCGAGTCGCGGACTTTGAGCTGTTTCAATAAGTTTTTTGTCGGGATTATGCATATCATATGGTCGGGAACCACGCGAAGGAGCAACAATTACATAATATTCATTAAGGTAATCACGGCGAATTTGTGTATCAATTCCTCTGGTATCGAGCTTAATACCTACGTGTTGAGGAGTAAAATGCGAGAAACAAGCAGCTGCATTGAGAGTAGTTTTTTTACCTTTGCCAGTGGGTACTGACTCGGTTCGGGCAGTATGATAATTACTATGAGTTTGCTCTGGGGGATTCATTGTTCTTATGCTACCAGCATTGCGCTCTTTCTGTAAAGACGTAATAATAGGGGAATGAAGAAAAAAATATTGGTTTTATCAGCTAAAACAGGTGGTGGTCATCGTGCCGCCGCCCTAGCAGTACTTGAAGCATTTGATTATATCGAACATAATTTAGAAATTACGCATTACGATTTTATTGAAAATGCACCTCGGCCATTCGATGATCTACCAAAGTATTATTCGACCATTACGAAGCTTCCGCCAGCGTATGGTTCGATCTTTAAGGCAACAGAAGGAAAGCGACAATCGAAATTTTCTACTGATACGATAGCCCGAATTTATAAAACCCACCTTGAGAGCGTGATAAATCAATTTAACCCAGATATTATTTTATCATTTCACTTTGGTGCAAATTGTCTGATGCCAGTTATAGCAGGAATGGGCAAAAAAATACCCTACATTACCGTGGTGACAGATCTGGCTACAGGGCATCCGATGTGGTTTGATGAGCGGGCCAGTGCCTGTATTGTACCGAGCCACGAAGCGTTTGTGCGCGCAAGAACGTATGGTATGCCAGCGAGCAAATTGCACATCATTGGATTACCCATTAATCGCCAGTTTGGGTTAGAAAAACGAAGTAAAGCAGAAATTCGCAAGAGTCTTGGTTGGCCAACAGATGAACCAGCAATTTTAGTAATGACCGGTGGGGATGGTTTAGGTAAAATTAGCGTACTTTCTCGAAGAATAGATAATTCTAAGAGTATTACTTCATCGGTTGCGATTATTGCAGGGAGGAATGCCACTCTCGAGAAGAACTTGAATAAAAGGAATTGGAAAAAACAAACTACGGTATATGGATTTCGTGATGACATTGCCGACATGATGCATGCGGCCGACGTACTTCTCACAAAAGCAGGCCCTGGAACCATCGTAGAGGCCATTGTAAGCCGTTTACCAATTGTCATCTATGATTTCTTGCCTGGACAAGAAGAAGGTAATCTAGAGTACGTGGTGAGCAATCACGCAGGGGTATGGGCATCGACTGCTGCGCTTGCAACTCGTGCTACACAAGATATTCTAGATGGAAATGTTACTATAGGTGGTGCTACGTATGAGAAAACCAGATTACGCCACGATCATGCTGCCGAAAAAATTGCTGAATTCGTTAAAAATTATCCTGTATGAAAAAACTGCTGATTGCTTCTGATTTATTTGCACCATCGATTGGCGGAACAGAAACCGTTACCGATGCTATGGCAACCAACTTACCAAAAGTAGGATACGAAACAACAGTGGTAGCTCCGTCTGTTGCACATAAGGCAACGCCATACAGTGAAAGATCACCCCATGGATACACAATTGAACGTCTAAGATCGTTCTCACCCCGTCTCCAAAAGAACTTACGCTTTGGTAAGCTACCGTATAAACAACTTGTTCAATATCTCGATCAGGTTGGTAAACCAGACATAATTCATGCTAATAATCTGTTTCCATTAAGCCGTGCGGCTATGAAATATGCGCGCAAAAACAACGTTCCGTTAGTAATTGGTAGCCATTTAATGCCAGAAAGCATTACATTTGGACTCAGTTGGTTTAAGGGCTTACAACGCGGTCTTAATCGTTTTGGCTGGCGCTATATTGCTCGTGCATACAACGGAGCAGACATGGTAATGAGCCCAACCAAAACGGGAATACGCTATTTAAAACGAAACGGCTTACAGGTACCAGCCCGTGCAATCAGTAACGGAATTGATTTATCAGTAAACAAACCAATGCATACCGACAAACAAGCCTTACGCCAAAAGTTGAATATCTCAGGGGATTTGGTTTTAATGTATGCTGGTCGACTTGGTGTAGAGAAGAGAATCGATGTAATAATTACTGCATTTGCTCGTGAATATACTACATTTAACGCTACATTAATCCTCTTAGGTGATGGAAATGCCCGTAAACAGCTTCGTCGACAAGTTAAAAAACTGGGTATCGAAAAAAATGTAATTTTTACGGGATATGTTACCGAGAGTGAGCGTAAACGCGAATACCTCGCCGCAAGTGACGGGTTTGTAATTGCGAGCCCCGTAGAGCTACAAAGCCTGGTAACAATGGAAGCAATGGCAGCGGGACTACCAGTATTAGCAGTGAGAGCAGGGGCTTTACCTGAATTATGCCAAAATGAGGTAAACGGCTTTACTTTCAGCGACGGAAATACTAATCAGTTGGCCGATAGGATGTTTAAACTCTTAAGTAGCGAGAAATTACGCGAAAGATTTTCTCGAGCAAGTTTAGAAATTATTTCTCACCACGATATACGAGATACTTGGAAGCAATATGATGAAATGTATACTGAGGTACTAGCAAAGTATAAAAAATAGCCCCGAATAATCGAGGCTTGTTATGGCATTATCGGCCACAGGTACAATTTTCACAGCGAAACTCACAAGTGATGATGTTGGTTACTTGTAGTGTGATAGGTAGTTCAGATCGACGACGAGAGGGGAATTGGATGGACTTAAGCTTTTCTTTAAACTCAAGTTTGGCAATCTTCTCTGCAACAGTTTCTTCTTCGAGAATCTCATCAATTTGATCGAGCAATTCGTCGATTTTGCTCAGATCGCTTTTTTTGACTTCTGGAACATCAGCAACTTCTTCAACGTCCTCTTTTGGAGATGGTTTTGCTTGTTTCTGCTGCAAGGTGCGCTCCTTTTTTCTGTTGGAGATATATTTTATACCAATAATTCTTAACATTTTCAAGCATAAGCATTCTTGACATTTAGCCTAAATATAGGTAAAATCTTTTCTTATGGGGCTGTATCAGCTTTGACATATGGAACTTTGAAAAATATTCGCAAGCCGGGCTGGAATGCACGTTAGCCGTTCCAATACACTTTAAGTGCCAATACACTTATTAGCAAGGTAAAGTCTGCTTTTGCAGCTCCTAGCCTTGCGCCAGCATTTGCCTAATACGCAGTGCCGCTTACTACCCAGACACCAGATAGGGTAACAAGCGTCGATTATCTGGATGCGGTTTTGCCACCTCTCTGGGCGAAATCAAAGTAAAGTAAAGAGAGCAAGCAACCTGAGCGCTCTTGTCGGTTTTTTACACTCTTGGGGCTTGTAAAATCCCTTTAGAATCGACTATGCTTGAAGACGATATTTTTTCAAACCGTATGGACGCGGGGGCAGAACCCGCCAGCTCCACCAAAAGTGCCTGATTACTTCAGGCTTTTTTGATATGTTTGAATAATAAACATTATTATGGCATTATTATTTGGTATTGTTCGCTCTATTAAGGGGAAATTATGATGGAACAATCGTACTTTGCAGGTATCGAGGTAGGATCAACGTTATATAAACTTCTGCGATCAGCTAGACGTCGATATATGAGCTTCGAATTTAGCGCTTCTAGAAATGGCGACAGTGAGTTCTTACCTAAAGATGACTGGGGTTGTGCTCATATGCCATCAATGGCTGTTAATTGGGTTGTTTCTAAGCAGACTCACCAGGTGATTAGTACCGCACTCACAGAGCTTTATGAAGTTAAGTTTAGTAACACAGATATTCTCGAGAGAGAGCATATTCATTTAAGTATAGATGCAAACAATGTAAGGGATGGGCTTAGGAAGTATCTAAGCACTTGCCTAACTTGGATATTGCTTCGCGATGAAGAAGTAAACCTTACCGCTCATGAGCGGTTTGATATGATTAATGCGGGTAGCTTAGACAATTATGGCTGTAGAGGCAAAAAAATTAGAAGAATCCAGAAAATGCACATTAAAAGGGTAGAGGGCGAAGGTGAGTGTTATGCCGGCAGAGGACTTAGCTCGAGAAGCCATCCCTGTGATAGGATCACCAGCTACAAAATTATTGTCAACAGCAGAAAGAATGTTTATACTTGCGATCTGTGTTTTAGGTGGTTCTTCAGTGACAGTGACACGATGAACCCACTAGGATTATGGTAGTTTTTGAGATCTACATACGTAGGTCTTTTTTAATTTTGTTTATTTTGTTTTCTCATCTTAAAGCCTACATAAAGCATTACCGCACCAACCGGAAAGGTAACTACCCCTAGCATAGAAATAACTAGCATGGTTGAATTAGCAGTATTAAAAAACCCAACGAGAGATAATGGAAGTACCAGTACCAAACCGGTACCAAGTATTAACATTGTGCTGCTATTCATCTTTGATATAGTATTAGCCATTTGTATTCAATATATCACACTAGACTTAACGTATTTTTAATTATTGACTAAAGTATGTAAATATAGTATTATTTACCCATTCTGCTGTTCCGCAAAGAGGAGGTGAAAATATGGAATGCCGTTATTGCAAGTGGCGTGATGGGAATCATGCCGAGAAGTGCCCAGATCTGGCACCCGAAGGTTCTACCGAGCGAAGGCTCTATATGGGTGCTTGGCAGGGTGGATATGACGATGGCCGGGCCGGTAGATCGACTCGATTTGAGACACCTTCTACGGCTGACGGACGTAAGGCTCAAAAGCCTGTCGAAGCCGCATACTGCCTAGGTTACCGCCTGGGTGAATCTGCACTTGAATCGTCTGAGAATGGGCACCAAGCCTGGGGATATACCACTGCATAATTTTGATAGGCCTGCACAGAAATGTGCAGGCTTTTTGCTGATCTTGTTGTGCGTTGAGTTTGTTTCTGATACCATATTGCCATCTTGTACCGCTACAGAAGGGTTATTACCATGCCCAGCAACAAAGACAGTTTAAAGGAAGTAATTAACGTTTTGGTTTCGATAATAGATTCTGAAAAAATACATTCTTTATCCAAACCGACCGACCCCATGCTTCTGATGCTCTGGCAAAAAGTGCAGACCGGCCAAGTTCTCGAAGATGCTATTACAGAATTACTTGAAGAGTTAGATGTACTTTGTATAGCTATTTTGGATATCTTAGATTACCCACCAACTGCTATTATAGGTATCGAGCTTGCGAGAAAGCTCGAAGAAGCCGGGTTCGTTCCGGATGATCCACAGATGTCTGCTGCGCTAAGTTATCTTGGTAAGAAAAGTCTGGTTGATGAAATTAATGGTTGGTATTTTAAGACACAACCTCCAATTGAAGTGACTCAAGATGACCTCGATTGGCTACGCGGAACTGGAAGATTCGCCCAATAGATCTACTTAGGTAGGTCTTTTTTATTATCCGGCTTCTTTTTACCAGCTAAGAAAAGAATCAGACACATTATCGATACAAATAGTAATAAACTAAATAGTGAGGCTAACCATATATTGCTTGATAACCAGTTAAGATAGCCAGATAGTACTTCTTTACCATTACGGTTTTGGTTATTCGATTCGTTAGGAGTTACGGGTGCAGCCTCTTCGGTCGAACCGGCAGGGTGGAGCAAATAGTTTGTTGTATCTGACTGATAGGTTACAGAGGCAGGGGAAACAGGAGAGGGTGTAGGAGTGGGCACCGGTGGTACTGGCGTATCTTCAAAGCTCCAATTAGTGTTGCCACCACTGTTTACGCTGTCGTATGCGGTCATTACAGACGCGTTGATATTGGTACTGTCACTTACATTAAGATATTGCAGGGTTCTACTTCCTTGCGCATCAATTAACCATGGAGTGCCGGGAGACGATGAGACAATCGTAAGAAGCTCTGAGGCTGAACCACCCTTCAAGATGAGGTCACCCAGAATAGTTTCGGTTCCTCCGGCTGGAAAGGTGAGTGTGTCTGCCGTAGCAACAATCTTGGTAAGGTTATTGAAGGTAGTACCGAGAATAACTTGGTTACTACCATCAAGAATAACTGTGCCGTTGTTTGCATTAAAGGTAGAGTCGCTTGCAACAATAAAGTTGCCGCCTACTGTCATAATAGCGTTTGTAGCAGTAAAGCTAGCACTACTTTCTAAAGTAAAATCTTCATTAACATCAAAGGTGTTGTAAGAACCAAAGTCGGTTATTGTCCCAGCATTTGTATAGTTAGAGCTATTTAGCCCACTAAATCCCACTAAAAATGATCCTGTCTCCTGTCGAAAAGTACCGGTTGTTGTAAGTGTGCCAGCGCCAGATAATGTGCCATCAAGTGTAATACTGCCACCTGCACCAGCTGTTGGGCTAACCCCCAATGGCAAGCTACAGCCAGCAGCAACTAATTTTATGCCAGAAGTGTGCGTGAATGTTATGAGATTAAAAGTGTTACTGCTGCAAATAATCGTACCGTCATCAGTGCTCGGACCATCAGCATCAAAATTAACTGTGCCGCCATTGGCATTAAAGGTTGAGCCTGAGACGAGATTAAAACTACTAGCCACACTCATTTCAGACGGAGCCGTGAACGTAGCACCATTATCCAGGGTAAAGTCCCCATTAATATCAAATAATGAGTATCCACTGAAATTGGCTGTTGTCCCGCCACTAACTGTTAGATTTTTCGCGGTGACAGTTTGTAATCCATCAAAGTCAGAAAGATCAAATCCAGCATTGAGTGTCAAACCCCCTGCCATTAGCAACGTTCCAGAGCCAGACAACGTTCCAGCCAAAACGATGCCACCGCCAGCAGTAGCTGTGGGATTATTACCAAGCGGGAAATCACAACTACTACTGACCGTCTTAGACCCACTCGTATTGGCCAGTACAACATGATTAAAAATAGCTCCATTACAAGTTAATACGGCACCGGCACCATCAAAGGTCAAAGTGCCACCATTGGCATTGAAGGTAGAACCCACATTGAGTGTGAATGTAGTTGTAACTGTCATTGTACCCACGGGCGCAGTAAAAACAGCTCCACTGTTTAGGAAAAAATGCCGGTGGAACGTAACTGGTGAATATGATCCAAGGTTAACCGTACCTCCTGTCTGGGTGTAAGTACCGTTCATAACCAGCCCACTAAAGCCTGACAAAACTCCACCACTATTAATAGTAAGGTCGTTTACCTGACTATTGACTGGACCCATTGTAAGCGTGCCGGTGCCGCTAAATGTGCCATTTAAGATAATATCTCCGCCGGTACTCGTATCCATACCAACTGTGGGGTTATTACCCAATGGCAAGCTACAATCGCTGTTAACGGTTTTGGTTCCTCCAGTGTGTGTAAAGGAAACTAGATTGAACGCCATGTTTCCACAGCTTAGCGAGGCCGTTGCTCCGTCAAACGTTACGGTACCGCTATTCGACGTAAACGTTCCACCGCTCAGGCTAAGTGCCCCGGCTATCGACATCACTGATGGGGCTGAAAATGATCCAGACGACATAGAAAATCCGTCAGTTCCATTAAAGTCAGCCGTGGTATAACCACTCATGTCTACAGTACCGCCACTTATTACAAACCCACCTAACATTGAAATGCCACTGAACCCCGAAAGCTGTCCACCGGCATTAATGGTCAGAGTAGGTCCCAGATTCGCCGTAAAGTTAACGGTACCACTTCCCGACAAGGTACCATTTAAGATCACCCGACCTCCATTAACAATTGGGTTGGCGCCAAGCGGCAGGCTGCAATTACTATTAATTGTTCTAGTCCCCGAACCAGAGTAACTAATTACAATATTGCTAAAGACAGTATTGTTACAACTTGTTACTCCTCCGCCATCAAAAGTTACTGTGCCGCCATTGGCATTAAAGGTATTTGTTGAATTGATCGTAAAAGTACTACCAATAGTCATCGTCCCCGACGGAGCATTGAATATGGCGTTAGCCGCTGCGCTCATGGTAAAAGTACCATTAAAATCTGCTCCATTTGGTACAGTTAAGGTGCTTGAACTACTCTGAGTAAAAGGGCCATTAACCACAAACATCGAATACGATCCGTAGTTATGTGTATTGGTGGCACTAATAGTAAGCGTGCCAGCAACCAGACCGCTAAAGCCCGACAGACTACTTGTAGCTGCTAGGGTTAGAGTATTGCCACTTACAGCTGTACCGACCGTTAGCGTGCCCGTACCTGACAATATTCCATTATTTGTTACGTCAGCTAAACCATCAGCCCCAATCGTAGGGTTATTACCTAGCGGCAAGCTACAATCACTACCAACAGTTTTTGTGTTGCTCCCGGTATGGGTAAAGTTAACCTGGTTAAATGTTTTACTACCGCAGGATAGCGATGCCGCACTAGTGCCATTAAAGTTTATGGTTCCACTATTGGCACTCCAAGTTGTTCCGGAATTGAGCGTAAATGCGCCTGCAATGTTCATGGTTGTTGGAGCGGTGAAAGTGCCACCCGAGATACTTAACGCGGAAGATGTGAGAGTGCTAAAGCCAGACAAAGGAGAGCTACTGTTAACCGTAAAGGTATTAAGTGTCGTGAGTGTTCCAGATCCAGAAAGAGTCCCATTTAGGGTAACTGCGGCAGTACCTGACCCCAGCGTCGGGCTACTGCCAAGGGGCAACGAACAGTTACTACTTACTGTTTTTGTTCCAGCGGTGTGCGCAAAGCTAATCAGGTTAAATGTTCTATTGGCACAGGACAGGGTCGCCGTTGTACTACCATCGAAGGTAAATGTCCCGCCATTAGCATTAAAGGTTGGAGTATTTAAAACAGTCATCGCCCCAGCCAGCGTCGTGCTACCACTCGATGCCGTAAATGAACCTCCGGTAAACGTAAACGAACCATTCATGTCCAATGTCTGGTTAGAGGCGGAATACGAGCCATTATTATCACCCAAGGTGAAGCTCGTGGTGACGTGTAGTGTTGTCGATTGAGTTATGGTGCCAGAATAGGGAAAATTTATGTTAATTACGGCAACTGTCTCAGTCGCATTAAAGAGAGCATCGATTGTCGAATTATTATTTGAGGTATTATCAAAGACCACCGTATCTGCAGCAACGGGTACGGTATCACCGCTCCAATTGGCAGGACAGCTCCAATTGGTATTGGCCCCGCAACCGCCATCCCATGTTTTGGTGGCAGCATGGGCAGGCAATGGTAAGCTCAACCAGGTAGTCCCTAGTACTAAGAACATTAAAGCGACAGATATACTCTGCTTGATCCTTTGAGAAAATATTGTAGTATTTTGGACTAACTTTTGTTTATTTTTGTACATTTTTGTTTTTTTGATTTTTCAATCAGTATGTTTTTATTTTACGTTACCCTGTGAGGTAAGTATATATATAAGTATAAGAAAAATGATTTAATACAAAAAAATAGAGCCAAGATTTTGGCTCGAATACATTAATGTATTAATTTTATTATTTTGTTAAAACAAATTGGCGGGGCTTTATGCCTCCGCCAATCTGTAAAAAAGAGCTTTGTTTTTGTTTTGAGTAA